>NZ_JAYESN010000129.1:0-10490 GCF_034860625.1 Lamprobacter sp. | reverse complement strand
GACGAGGCCTTGTCGGTACTCTGGGCCTATAAGGCGCGGCTCGCCAACCGGCTGTTGTTCCTGATCGCCGGCATCAGCGTGCAGCTGGTCATGTTCACCGATCAATGGCTGGTGATGCTGATCGGCATCGGCGCTACCATGGTGGCGCGTGCGGCGGCTGTGCTGCTGCTGTTGCCGCTCGCTGTGCGGTTGCCAGGCACTGAGCGCCTACCCGGAGCCTGGTATCCGCTGTTGTGGTGGGGCGGCACACGCGGGCGCGGTGACCCTGGCGCTGGCGTTGTCGCTGCCGGTGGAGCTGCCGTATTGGTGGACGATCCAGTCCATCGCCTATGGCGTGGTGCTCTGGACCCTGTTGGTGCAGACCACGAGCATGCCGCTGGTGCTGCGTTGGCTGCGTCCTTGAACCGATATCGCGTCGCAAGAATCATCGCTCAGGCTCCACTCGTTGTCCGCGCGGCCCGATCTCACTTGGCCGAGCACCCTGGCTTGCTTGCGCACATGACGGGTCTTAGCTCAGCAACCGTTCACGCAATAGACCCACTCCAGGGGATCGGCATCGCCACGGTCATCAGACTCGCCCTCGCGAAGCGCATCGTCGGCATCGTCGTCCGCATAGTCCAGCAGCAAAGCCGCCTTGAGGCTTGCCTCGAAGGCCAGCGCGCGCTTGAGCGCACGTGCACACGGGGCGCACTGCGCAGCATGGGCTTGAAGTTCGGCTTGTCGTCCTTGCGGATCGACCAACAGTTGCCGGCGAAAGGAGAGACAGTTCATGGGTTGAGTCCTCTGCGCGAAGCGGACAGCGCCTTGATATCAGCTAGGACCCGCCTTGTGCAGCGAATATTTCGTCACGATGACGCAAGGGTCTCCACCGCACTGCAGTGAATCGATACCGCGTTGCAACGGATCGTGTTAACGAAACGTGCTATTGGCTTCGGTGGTTTTCTGGAAAGGAAAGAAAAAACAAGGCATTAAAAACTGGCACGACGGCTGCACTAGCGCAGACAGATCGCTCATCGACGTCGGGAGTCCTTCCATGTCTGCTTCTGTTGCACGTGCCCCCAGCCCATCGACCACCGCCAGCGAAGCGCGAAGCTTCGAGGCCCTTGCCGAGACCTATCGGCACAGCCTCTTCAAGTACGCCTACCGGCTCTGCGGTAACAAAGAGATCGCCGAGGATCTGGTCCAGGACAGCCTGCTGCGGGCCTGGCGCTCATTTGCACGGCTGCAGAACCCAGCGGCTGCCTTGGGCTGGATGAAGACCATCGTGCGCCGCGAGAATGCGCGCCGCTTCGAGCGCATCCAACCGCGCGAGAGCGCGATGCCGACCGAGGAGTTGCCAGCGCAGCATGCGCAAGACTATGACACTTCCACCGACGCCTTTGTCTTGCGCCGGGCGCTCCGGGCGCTGCCGACGGAGTATCGCGAGCCGCTGATCCTGCAGGTGCTGCACGGCTATTCGCAGCAGGAGATCGCCGCGCGGCTTGGCCTCAGCGCTGCAGGCGCGGGTACGCGGCTGTTCCGGGCTCGCCAGCAGCTGCGCGCTGCGCTGGGCGAGCGGTCATGATGGCCGCGATGGACCTGGTTCAGGCCGACCGCGGCCGCCGCGGCGTGCTGGGCGTGGCGCAGCGCGGCTGTGATCCAGCGATGCCATTGCTGCTGGTCGAGGACAACGCACCGCTGCGCCAGATGCTGAGCTGGGAGCTGAGTGATCTCGGCTATCAGATCCATGCCGCGGGCGACTGCGCCGAGGCCCGAGCGCTCATCGCGCGACAGCCGATGCGAGGAGCCCTGATCGATATCCGCTTGCCGGATGGCGATGGCCGTGAACTGGCGGCTGAGCTGGCGGCGCGCGCTCCTGGGCTGACGATCGTGCTGATGAGCGGCGCCCATGATCTGCAACCCGATCCGGGGCTGGCGCCGCATATCCGCGCCTATCTGAAAAAACCGGTCAATCTGCTCAGTATCCACCAGCTGTTTGTTGCGAGCGGCAAGCCTGCGCGAGCGTCCTTCAACCACGGCTCACCCATGCCGTGATCCAGGCCATCAATGAGCCCAACCCCTCGCCTCGCCGGCGCGGGCCGTCCAGTCGTTTGCCTTCAAGGCGCAGTGATCCGCCCAACCGATGCCAGGAGCACCTCATGCCCTCGCTGATTCCGGACCCGGATGTTCAAGCGGAATTGCCGGACGCCCTGCCTGCCAAGCCGGCCATGCCGGCGCTGAGCGAAGCCGAGCGTCGCTTCAGCCAGCTACCCAGGCCGCTGCGCACGCTCGAGGCGGCGCCGGCGTCCCTGCAAGGCTACCTGGCCCTCGGCGCTTGGTTGGAGAAGACCTCGCTCTCGAGCGAGGAGCAGCAGGTGGTGCTGCTCAGTGTCAGTCGCGAGAGCCGCTGCGCCGTCTGCATGGGCGCCCATGGTCTGCTCACGGACATGATGGAGTTGCCACCAGCGATGACCGAGGCGCTGCGCGCGGGCAGCCGCCTGCCCGATCAACGCCTGGAGTCCCTCAGGCAGTTCACCGCCGCGCTGGCCAAGGCGCACGGCCACATCGATGAGGCCGCGGTCGCCGCGCTGGAGCAGGCCGGCTACGACCGGCAGCAGGTCTTAGAGGTGATCCTCGGCATCGGCATGAAGACCCTCGCGCACTTTAGCGACCAGATCCCCGGCACCGATGGACAGCCATTGCCGGCAGCCTGTCTTGCCTGCTAGCGAGACCCATTCAACCCCTGGAGTCCCCGATGCGTGCCGCTGAGCTCTTTGTCCGCTGTCTCGAGAACGAGGGTGTCGAGTACATCTTCGGTATCCCCGGTGAGGAGAACCTCGACCTGATGGATGCGCTGATCAACAGCCCGATCCAGTTCATCACCGTCCGCCATGAGCAGGGCGCGGCCTTCATGGCCGATGTCTATGGCCGCCTCACCGGGCGTGCCGGCGTCTGTCTCGGGACGCTCGGTCCTGGCGCGACCAACCTGATCACCGGTGTCGCCGACGCCAATCTCGACCGCGCGCCGGTGGTGGCGATCGCCGGTCAGGGCTCGACCCATCGCTTGCACAAGGAGAGCCACCAGATCGTCGATCTGGTCAACCTGTTCGCGCCGATCTCCAAGTACGCGACCTCGGTGCGCGAGCCGGAGGTGATCCCGGAGGTGGTGCGCAAGGCCTTCAAGGAGGCGACCCTGGAGAAGCCGGGGGCGAGCTTCATCGAACTGCCCGAGAACATCGCCGCCGCGGAGGTGGCGGAGATGGCGCCCCTGCGGGTGCAGGACCCGCGCACACCCTGGCCGACCGAGGATCGCCTCGCCGATGCCGCGGCGCTGATCGCCCAGGCCGAGCGGCCGATGGTACTGGCGGGTAACGGCGTCATCCGCGCCCAGGCCGCTGCCGCCTTAGACAGCTTCGCGGCGACGCTGAACATCCCGGTCGCCAAGACCTTCATGGCCAAGGGCGTGATCCCGCGTGACCATCCCCTCTCGCTCGGCACGGCCGGGCTCTCGGACAACGACCTGATCGCCTGCGGCTTCGAGCGCGCCGATCTGGTGATCTGCGTCGGCTACGACATGGTCGAATACCACCCCGAGCGCTGGCACCGCAACCCGGAGCAGGCGGTGATCCACATCGGCCAGCAGCCGGCCGAGGTCGATGCCCATTATCCAGTCGAGGTCGGCGTCGTCGGCGACCTCAATGCAGCGCTGCATGGCCTGATCCGAAGTCTCAAGGGCCGTCCGGAGAACTGGGCATGGGGCCTCAATCAGGCGATCCAGCAAGAGAACCGCGAGTATGCCGAGGACGACGGCTTCCCGCTCAAGCCGCAGAAGATCCTCTGGGATCTGCGGCGGGTCTTAGCACCCGAGGACATCCTGATCTCCGATGTGGGCGCGCACAAGATGTGGATCGCGCGCATGTGGCAGGCGCAGGCGCCGAATACCTGCCTCATCTCGAATGGCTTTGCCGCGATGGGGATTGGCGTGCCTGGCGCCCTGGCAGCCAAGCTGGTGCATCCCGAGCGGCGTGTGCTGACCATTACCGGCGATGCCGGTTTCCTGATGAACTCACAAGAGCTCGAGACCGCGCTGCGCCTTGGGCTTGCGTTCGTGGTGCTGATCTGGAGCGACAGCGCCTACGGGTTGATCAAGTGGCACCAGGACAAACGCTTCGGCCGCGACACCCAGATCGGCTTCAACAACCCGGACTTCGTCCAGTACGCCGAGAGCTTTGGTGCCCGTGGCTACCGGGTCGATGCGGCCGAGCAGCTGCTTCCGGTGCTCGATGAGGCGCTGCACTGCGGCACGGTCGCCGTTATCGATTGCCCGGTCGACTACGCCCAAAACATGCAACTGACCGAGCGCCTCGCCGCGCTGCAGTGCCCGGTCTAAGTGGAGTCCTGACGATGCTCTCGATGTTCGATTCCACCCAAGACTTCCTGCTGACCTCGCTGCAGCTGATGTCCGCGTTGTTCATCTTCGTTATTGGCTTGGCGGCCCTCTGGGGCGTCTACGCCTTTATCGTCGACAGCACCCAGAAGTCGCAGGCGATCCGCCGCAACTATCCGGTCATCGGTCGTTTTCGCTACCTGTTCGAGCGCCTCGGCGAGTTCTTTCGCCAGTACTTCTTTGCGATGGACCGCGAGGAGCTGCCGTTCAACCGGGCGCAGCGCAACTGGGTCTATCGCGCGGCCAAGGATGTCGATAACACGGTCGCTTTCGGCTCGACCCGCAACCTGACGGTGCCGGGGCAGGTGATCTTCGTCAACTGCCCGTTCCCGACCCTGGGCGAGGATGCGGTGCCATCGCAGCCGATAACCATCGGCCCCTTTGCGCGGCAGCCCTATACCATCGCGGGGCTGTTCCACATTTCCGGCATGAGCTATGGCGCTATCTCCAAGCCGGCGCTGGAGGCCCTGGCGAGCGGGGCGGCCAAGGCCGGCTGCTGGCTCAACACCGGCGAGGGCGGGCTCACGCGCTATCATCTGGAGAGAGGGACCGACCTGGTGTTTCAGATCGGCACCGCGAAATACGGGGTGCGTGACGCCGCCGGCAACCTCAGCGATGAGCGCCTGCAAACGGTCGCCGCCCATCCCCAGGTGCGGATGTTCGAGATCAAGCTCAGTCAGGGCGCCAAGCCCGGCAAGGGCGGCATCCTGCCGGCGGTCAAGGTGACGCCGGAGATCGCCGAGATTCGGGGCATCCCGGTCGGGGTCGACAGCATCAGTCCGAATCGCCATCCCGATGTCGGCAACACCGCCGAGCTGCTCGATCTGATCGAGCGGGTGCGTCGGGTCACCGGTAAGCCGGTCGGCTTCAAGGTGGTGCTCGGTGCCTATGGCTGGCTTGATGAGCTGCTAGGCATGGTGCATGCGCGCGGTGTGGCCTCGGCACCGGACTTCATCACGGTGGACTCCGCTGACGGCGGCACCGGCGCGGCGCCGATGCCCTTGATGGATGACATGGGCCTGCCGCTGCGCGTGAGTCTGCCGATGCTGGTCGATAAGCTCAACGAGTACGGACTGCGCGAGCGCATTCGGGTGATCGCCTCGGGCAAGCTCATCACCCCGGCCGATGTCGCCTGGGCGCTGTGCATCGGCGCGGATTTCATCACCTCGGCGCGCGGCTTCATGTTCGCGCTCGGCTGCATCCAGGCGCTGCAATGCAACAAGAACACCTGCCCAACCGGGATTACCACCCATCAGCGCAAGTTTCAGCGTGGCTTGCATGTGCCGACCAAGGCCGTGCGTGTGGCGGCCTATGTGCAGAACCTCTCCAAAGAGGTGGGTATCATCGCGCACGCCTGCGGCGTGCGCAGCCCGCGTGAGCTGCGGCGTTTCCATGCCCATCTGGTGCAGGCGGATGGACGCACCATTGGCCTGGATCAGTTCTATCCGGAGTCCGAGCGGCAGATTGTTGCGGCCCTCAGTTGGCCGCGTGATCAGATCGAAGTTGTGCACGCGTCCGAACACAGGTCGCGGCCCAGTCCGCTTGAGCCACTGCGCGAGCCCTCTCTTGAGCCTCCGATTGCGGCGATGAAGTCCGCGCCGTCGCTGCGCGCGCCGGCGGAATGAAGCCCCCGTCGGCATCCGCTCCTCGTCGGTACAATCGGAACTGGCGGGGCCGGTGCGAGAACCCAGCCAGCGAGACCTGATCATCCAGCCGGCAATAGGAGACATCATTACCATGACCGATGACCGACAACCGCATCATGGCCATCGCATAGCCGCCGAGGTCAGCCCGACTGGGTCGCTCGAGGTGTTGAATCCCTTCAATCTGCAACCGATCGCGACCGTTGATACCGTCGATCGCCAAGGCGTCGAGCAAGCGCTTGCGGTGGCCGCCGCCTGTTATCGGGATCGAACAGCCTGGCTGCCTGACTTTGAGCGCATGGCGATCCTACGCCGGGCCGCCGAGCTGATGGTCAACCGCATCGACGAGCTGGCCCTGTTGATCGCGCGCGAGGGCGGCAAACCCTTGAACGATGCCCGGGTCGAGGCCGAGCGCGCGGTCGACGGCCTGCGCTGCTGCGCTGAGCTGCCACGCCACAGCGGCGGGCGTGAGGTGCCGATGCAGGCCACCGCTGCCGGTGCCGGGCGCTGGGCCTTCAGCACCCATGAGCCGATCGGCCCGGTGGTGGCGATCAGCGCCTTCAACCATCCGTTGAACCTGATCGTTCATCAGCTGGCACCCGCAGTCGCCGCGGGCTGTCCGGTGATCGTCAAGCCGGCCGAGGACACGCCGCTGTCGTGCCTGCGCTTCATCGATCTGCTGCGCGAGGCCGGCCTGCCTCCGGCCTGGGCGCAGGCTTTGGTGACGGATTCGCCGATGACCGCCGAGGCGCTGGCGACCGATCCCCGCGTCGCCTTCCTGAGCTTCATCGGCAGTGCGCGCGTTGGCTGGCATCTGCGCTCGCGGCTCGCGCCCGGAGCGCGCTGCGCGCTCGAGCATGGCGGCGTGGCGCAGGTGCTGGTCGATCGTGGCGTCGATCTGCAGCAGGTCGTGCCCTTGTTGGCCAAGGGCGGTCTCTATCATGCCGGTCAGGTCTGCGTCTCGGTGCAGCGCGTCTACGTGCATCAGGATCAGGCGCTGGGTCTGGCGCAGGCGCTGGCCGAGACCGCAGCCGAGATGCGGGTCGATGATCCGACCCTGGCCGAAACCGCGATCGGACCGCTGATTCGCCCGGCCGAGGTCGAGCGCGTGGATCAGTGGGTGCGCGAGGCGATCGGGCAGGGCGCAACCTTGCTCTGCGGGGGCGAGCCGCTCTCGCGCACCTGCTATGCGCCGACGGTGCTGTTCGACCCGCCGGCGACGGCCAAGGTCAGCACACAGGAGCTGTTCGGTCCGGTGATCTGTGTCTATCCCTATGTTGAGGTCGATGCGGCGATCGAGGCGGCCAATGCCTTGCCGTTCGCGTTCCAGGCGGCGGTGTTCACGCGTGAGCTGGCATTTGCGAGGCATGCGGCCAGCCGGTTGGCGGCCTCAGCGGTGATGATCAACGACCATACTGCCTTCCGCACCGACTGGATGCCGTTTGCCGGACTGCGCCAATCGGGCCTGGGCACTGGCGGGATGCCCTATACCTTCGAGGACATGCGTACCGAGAAGTTGGTGGTCTGGCGGACGGACTGAGGCCGAGCCTCAAGCGAGATGATCGTCGATTACTCCGGCGTCAATCACGCTCGGCAACAGGACTTGGCGAGCGTTCGGTCACGCCTTGGGCACCCTGATCCTGGGAGACCTCATCGCTGCTGTCCTCGACCGTCCGCGTAAAGCGCAGATGGGCGATATCGGGCGGAAAGAACATTGCCCAGTTCCACTCCAGATAGAGCCGCGCCTTGCGCGCCAGGGTCGGAATATAGAGCAGGTAGAAGCCGCGCCACAGCAGCCAGGGGATGAACCCGGACAGATTGATGCCAAAGACCCGAGCCACGGCGCGGTTATGACCAATGGCCGACATCAGACCCTTGGGCTGATAGCCGAACGCGCGGGTTGGCTCGTTGCGCTCATGTCGGGCGATGTTGGCCGCGAGCTGCGGACCCTGGCGCAACGCAAACTGCGCCGTCGGCGGGCAGGGCGCACCATCGGCCCGGCTGTTCGGCACCGCCGCACAATCGCCGATCGCCCAAACACCCGGCAGACCAGGCACCGACATATCGGCCTCGACGCGCAAACGACCGCGCTGCTTCTCAGCGGGCAGGGCATCGATGAGCCGGTTCGCCGTGGTGCCGATGGTGCTGACGATGGTGCCGGCATCGATACGGCTGCCTCTGTTGAGCGTCACGCCCTGCGCATCAATGGCCTCACTGCGGGTCCCGAGCCGCACCTCGACCCCGCCATGCCGCGACAGCTTGCGCTCGGTAAAGCGGCCCAGTCGCTCCGGCAGCTCCGGCAACAAGTGTGGACCACCATGGACGATCACCACCCGCGCGGGCTCCAGCTGCGACTGCCGATACCAGCGTTGGCTCTCGGTGAGGAAGTCGCTGATCTCGCCGGCGACCTCGACCCCGGAGAAGCCGCCGCCGATCACGACGAAGGTCTTCAGCCAGCGGCGCAAGGTCGGGTTCTCGGTCAGCTCGGCGTCCTCGAGCCGGGCGATGACGCGATTGCGCAGATAGAGCGCATCGCCCACCGTCTTCAGCGGCAGCGTGTGCTCGGCCATTCCGGGGATCATGTGCAGATTGGCGCGGCTGCCGCAGGCTAGCACCAGATGATCATAGTCGAGGCGACTAGTCTCGGAGCTATTGCGGAACTGCACGCAGCGCGCGTCGGTGTCGATGCCGGTGACCTGGACCTGGTGGACCTTGGCGCGACGGACCATCTGCCGCAAGGGTGCGACCACATGCCCCGGCAGCACCGAGGCGCCGACCACCTCCGGCAGCAGCGGGTTGTAGGTCAGATGATTTTCGGCCGAGAGCAGATGGATCTCGGCCGAGCGCAGGCGCCGCTCGAGGGCCTTGGCCGCGGTGGCGCCGGCAAAGCCGCCACCAATAATGACGATCCGGGGGCGGCAGCTGGGGTCCGTAATGGGCGTGCTGGATGCATCGGGCATGACGGGCTCCGGTTAGCGGGCTCACAGGCGGCGCGTGCCGAGCAGGATCTGGCGCTCACGCAGAGCGTCCAGCAGGCTGCGAGGAGCCTCGATCAGCTGCGCCGGCTGTGGATGCTGAAGCTCGGGCACAAGCTGAGCGCATCCCGTCCCGGTTGGTTGGTAGAAGCTGGCGATCGGAAAGCGCCTCAGGCATGAGCAAAGCCTCCCATCGGAGGCTATTGGGCTGCGGCGGCGCACGCCGCAGCCCGAGACCGGCGCCATGAACAGGGTCGAGATCGGTGTTCATGGCTGCTTGCTCAGAAGAGTGGGGCAGCGGTCAGGGGTGCGCGGACCTTAGCTGCTGCCACACTTGCCCTCGCCACACTTGCCTTCGCCGCCATCCTTGGAACCGCATTTGCCTTCACTGTCGTCCTTGCTGCCGCACTTGCCTTCGCCACAGCTGCCTTCGGCCAGTTGCAGATAGCCGCTCTCGAGCTGTTCGGTGACGAAGGGGTTGTCGCCGGCCTGGGCCAGATTGGCGACGCTCAGGCTGCCAACGAGGGTCGCACCGGCGATCATGGCGGCTGAGGTGATGATCTGCTTGGACATGGAATCGCTCCGAAAGAATCTAAGGTTGGTATGCTGATAGCCGTTGTAGCGGCCTCGAGTCGCACCGGTCGGCTTGCACTGGTCGGCTCGCCGGCTTGCCCTTGGCCAGTGGCTATCACTCGCTAAAGACCGCAGTGGTCGGTGAAATCTTTCAGCGGATGTTGACGCGGCTGCCGAGAGACGTCGCCCAGGAGTTTTTCGATAACGGGCGGGCGATGCCAGGATCGGCTGAGTCCCTGTGGCGGAGCAGGCAGCGGGGTAGGCGTGTTAACCGCATGCTGATACCTCACAAGCCCGGCCGAGGACAGCGCACCGGGCGCGATGGCCGATGCTCCTCAGAGCACCGCGTCGATGCCCGCCTGGCCGTATTCGCTTCGCCGAGGCGCGGTATTAGTGACCACCTCGATCACCCCGTCGATCACTCAGGCCATTCCCCATGTCATTGTCCCGGCACCTCGCCAGTCTGAGCGTCCAAGTCGCCGCGGCCTATCTCGCGCTCGGGCTGTTGCTGACCGCGGCAGGCCTCTACAGCCTCAGCGCCTTTCAACGCCAATTGGGCGCGATTGAGCTGGTCAACCGGGCCGGGCAGCTCGAGCTGGCAGTCGAGCAAATGCACGCCCAGGCGATGAACTATTGGCAGAACGCCCCACGCGACTATCCGACCTACTACCGCGATGTGCGCCTCTACTACCAAGACCTGCTGGCACAGATCGCGACCATCGATGGCATCGTCGACAACTTCATGAGCGGCGACTTCAGCGACACGCTGCCGCTGCCGATGCCGGCCTGGCTGCAGCCGCACCTCGGCCTCGAGGCCGAAGCGGCGATTGTCGCGCTCGAAGACACCTGGGAGACCTGGCGCGCGACGCTCTT
>NZ_JAYESN010000128.1:0-10656 GCF_034860625.1 Lamprobacter sp. | reverse complement strand
CAGATCATGACCCTGGGCGCGGGCGGCGTTCACCGCCGCCTCTAATGCGACCAGGCCGTTCTCCTCGCGCAGCTTCAACTCAGCTTGGCCGAGCTGCTCGCGGTAGTAGCTGAAAAAGGTGCCCGCTCTGCTGTTGAGATGATCATGCAAGGCTTGGCGAATCTCCGCCAGACTGCCACTGGCATCGACCATGGAGAAATCCCAGCGCAGCACAAAGTACTGGTTGTGCCGCGCGGTGGGGTTTTGGCCAATGGCGAGCGATCCAAACAGCGCCTCGAATTCCCCGGCGCGCGGATGCTCCCGGTGCGGTCGGCGTAGTAATAGCCTTCCGTGCGGATGGCGTGGAAGTCAGCGGTGCCGTAGGGGAATTTCATGGTAAAGGCGTTCACGCTTTGCTGTCGATCGCCTGAGTTGTAGGCAGTCAGTATAGCGCTTTCAGAGTCATCCTCCTCGCCGCTCGCGGCAGGGCCGCAGATCGCATCCAGGCACTCAAGCCCAGTGTTATGATTTGCCTAGGCAACAACAAAGAACGCCCCCGCTGCCCGCTCCGGCTCCTGCCCGCATCGCGCAGAGGGCGCTGTGGCGCTGCCCTCTGGCCCCTGAACCGAGCACCATCATGCAGCGTTTTTTCAACAACGCCGGCCCAATCAAGCCGCAGCTGCACTACCACCTGCCGCGGTTGCAGCGTCTGGATTGGGACGAGGTTCAGCAACTGATCCGCGAGCAGCGCTACTTTGTGCTCCACGCCCCGCGCCAGACCGGCAAGACCAGCACGCTGCTGGCGATGATGCAGGCGCTCAATGGCTGCGGCGACTACGCCTGTGCCTACGCCAACATCGAGGGCGCCCAGGCGGCGCGCGGAGATGCGACGCAGGGCATCCCGGCGGCCTGTGAGGCCATGGTGGATGCCATTGCCCGCGATACCCACCACCCTGATCTACTGGCCTGGTACAGAACCAACAAGCCCGAGACCCAGCCGCAACACCTGCTCACTCGGCTCCTGACCCAATGGGCGGCAACGGCCACCCAGCCCACCGTCCTGTTGCTCGACGAGGTCGACGCCCTGGTCGGCGACACCCTGATCTCCCTGCTGCGCCAGATCCGCGCCGGCTACGCCCAGCGCCCCGAGTCCTTTCCCCAATCCATCGTCCTCTGCGGCGTGCGCGACGTGCGCGACTATCGCCTGGAGCAGGACGGCGCGCAGGTCATCACCGGTGGCAGCGCATTCAACATCAAGGCCAAGTCCCTGCGCATGGGTAACTTCACCGAAGCCGAGACCCGCGCCCTCTGGTTGCAACATACCGAGGCCACCGGTCAGCGGTTCGATGAAGCCATCTTCCCCGAGCTGTGGGAAGACAGCCGCGGCCAGCCCTGGCTGGTCAATGCCTTGGGCTACGAGGTGACCTGGGAAAACCGCGCCGCACGCGATCGCAGCCAGCCCATTGGCCTGATCGACTACCAGGCCGCCCGCGAGCGCCTGATCCAATCGCGCGCTACCCATCTGGACCAGCTCAGCGATAAGCTCAAAGAACCGCGGGTGCATCGCGTGCTACAAGGGCTGCTCACCGGCGAGGAAGACAGCCTGGACAAGCTGACGATGGACGATCAGCAATATGTGGAAGACCTGGGGCTGATCGTCACCCGTCCCGGTGTGCGCATCAGCAACCGCATCTACCAAGAGATCATCCCCCGCGAGCTGAGTTGGATTGCGCAAACCCGTATCCCCAATCAGGAGCCGGCCTGGTACATCGACCCGGACCACCGTCTCAACATGCCGAAGCTGCTGGCCGCCTTCCAGCAATTCTTCCGCGAGCACTCGGATAGCTGGAGCGAAGGCTTCGATTACAAGGAAGCCGCCCCGCAACTGCTGATGCAGGCCTTCCTGCAGCGCATCATCAACGGCGGTGGCCGTCTCACCCGAGAATACGGCCTTGGGCGCAAGCGCACCGATCTACTGATCGAATGGCCGCTGGACCCGGAGCAGGGCCTGTACGGCCCGTTGCAACGGGTGGTGATTGAACTCAAGCTGCTGCGCGGCAAGCTCGACAGGGTGATCCAGACCGGGCTGGCGCAAACCCTGGACTATTGCCGGCGAGTCGGCGCCGACGAGGCCCATCTGGTCATCTTCAACCGCAACCCCAAGGTGTCCTGGAAAAAGAAGATCTGGCACAGGCCCGCCAGCCTTGAAGGATTCAGTATCGGGGTTTGGGGGGCCTAGCGCCTGATCCCAACGCGCGCCTGCGCACCCATCAACCGATGCGCTTGCCTCAAGAACTCCATGCACCTTCATCTGTGCAACAGACCTTGACGCAGATCCGCCTCGATCCGCAGGCCGACCCCATCTTGGACCTGTGGCGGAGCGCGCGAGCCAGGTCAAGAAGGCGGAGTATGCCGCCGCCGGCGTGCCCGAGTACTACATGCTGCATCGCGAGTCCGGCAACCTGGCCTTCTACGCTCGCACCCGCAGCGGCCTCTACAGCCCGCTGCCAACCGAAGGCGAAGGCAACGAGCGTCTCGTTCGCTCGCGGTTGCTACCCGGCTTCCAGTTTCGTCTCGCCGACCTCATCCGTCGCCCTGACCTGGAGGCGATTCGTCACGATCCGGTCTACAGCGCCTTCGTCCTCCCAGAGTGGACCCGTGCCGAACAGGCGCAAGCGCAGGCCGAGCGCGAACGGGATCGAGTCAGCCGCGAACGTGATCAGGCCAGCCGCGAGCGCGACCAGGCCCTGGCAAGGGCTGAGCGCGAGGCGGCCGCGCGGACTGCGCTTGAAGCGGAACTCAACCGCCTGCGGGAAGCCAAGCAGCCTGGTTCATTCTGATCGCTTTTTCGTGCTCGCTGACCCATCCGCGATTTCGCGCCACCTGTCCCGCCTCGCGTTGCTGGGGATGATCTGGGGCATCCTGCTCCTGCTCGGCGGTTGCGCCACCAACGCAACCGATGGGGCTCCGCGTCCAGATCGGGGGGTGCTCGATTTGCGTGGCTGGACTCCGCACGATGGGCCGATCGCGCTCAGGGGCGAGTGGGCCTTTCACTGGCGGGCCATGTTAACCCCTGACAAGGCGCGCCAGTCAGTTCCGGATCGCTATGTCGCGGTTCCCTCCACTTGGGATCATTATCAGATGGCCGGTGAGAACCTGCCTGGGCATGGCTATGCCACCTATCGTTTACAGATTCTGACCGACCTGCCTGTCGGAACCCAGCTCGCCTTGCAGGTGCATAGTTTCTCAAGTGCCTATCGACTGTTTGTTGATGACCGGCTGGTAGCCAGCAACGGCACCCCGGGGACTCGCGTCGAGCAGGAACAGGGGCAGTATCGTCCCCTGGTGGCCGTCTTCAGTGTGCCAGACGCCAGGTTCGAGCTGTTGATCCAGGTATCTAACCATCATTATGCCCGTGGCGGATTCTGGGCGGACATCTTTCTTGGCGATGCCAACACCCTGATTGATCAGGTACTCAGCCGCTCTTTGCAGGAAGCCGCCCTGTTCGGCGCTTTGCTGGTGATCGGGTTTTTCTATGCGGCGGTCTACTTTCTGCTCCGCCGGCATCGCTATCTTCTCACCTTTGCGCTTTTCTGTCTGATCCTCATTGTGATTCTGGACATGGCGCACCTGTTGCTGCTGACTCGCTTGGCTCCGGCAATCCGTATTGAGCAGATCGCCTTCCTTCATTATTCCAGTACAGCCTGGGGGGGCTTCCTGCTGCTGCTCTATACCCATCAGCTGTTTTCCACCACGCTGTCCGCGGTGCTTGTGCGGATCTGGCTGGCGATCAATTTGGTGGCCCAAGGTGCTTATCTGTTGCTGCCGATGTCAAGCTATTCCGCCTTTGGGCCGCTGAGCAACCTGCTGGACATCAGTGTGCTCGTCTGCACCCTGTTGGTTTGCCTGCTTGCTGTCCGCGCGCGAAAACAGGGGGGGCTGACTCACCTGATCAGCCTGCTGGTGCTGGTCATTATTAATCTGCATGATGTCCTGTATCTGACCAATGCCATCAGTAGTGTTGCTGGCAGTTCCCTGCATCTGGGTGTCTTTATTTTTTTGCTGTTGCAGCTGATTCTCCAGGCTCAGCGCATTTCTCTGCTTAACGCACAGAATCAAGCCAACGAAATGGCCTTTTTACGCGCGCAGATCAATCCCCATTTTCTTTACAACACCTTGAATACCGTCATCTCTTTGTCGCGGCGCGACATGGAAAAAGCCCGCCAGCTGCTGTACCAATTCAGCGAGTTTCTGCGCCAGAGTTTTGATTTCAAGAATCTCAATCAACACACCAGCCTTGACGAAGAATTGGCGATGGTTGAGCTGTTTGTGTCCATCCAGCGGGAACGCTTCGGTGAGCGGGTTCAGGTCAAGTACCAGCTCCCGCGGATCACAACCTACCAGGTGCCGGCCAACGTCCTGCAGCCGATTGTCGAAAATGCCATCAATCACGGGATTTTGCCCCGCAGAGAAGGAGGAGTTGTCACGGTCAGCGTCGAGGCCACGCGGCAGGCGCTCCATTTTGGTGTCAGCGATGATGGCGTCGGCATGAACCCAGCCGCCACTTTGGAGCGGCAGGGTGACCAACGCCAGGGGATCGGCCTGAATAATATTAACCGCCGCCTACTGCATCTCTACGGCCGGGGATTAGAGATTACCAGCACCCCCGGCCAGGGCACCCGAGTGCGATGGTTCGTCACTGTGCTCACCGCAGCCGCAGAGTAACGCCACCGACCGCTGACGTCTGCTTGATCCGTCTGAACCGCTGCGCGGATTGGTGTTTTGCACCAGATTGCACCCACAGGAACCCAACGGCGCGCGGCCTAGTCGTGAGATTTTCGCGAGATCGGTCTGCTAGCCTGCACCACTTCACGCAGCTCGCTGCTCCTGGTGAATCCAACACTGATGATAAAGCCTGCGTCTGGCAGGCATTCAGCCGTATGCAATGGCTGTGAGGCCTCGGTATAGAGATCGCACTGATGCCCATGACCGCCGTGTTGATAGACGATGAACAGCCGGCCCTCGATGAACTCCAAGCATTGCTGAGGGCGCACGCCGCTGACTTGCAAGTGGTTGGCTGTTATCGCTACCCCGAGGATCTGCTGGCGCAGACCGCAAGATTGCGTCCCGACGTGGCCTTTGTTGATGTCGCCATGCCGGGCATGGATGGGCTGACACTGGCCAGGCAGCTGCAACAGCAACTGCCCAAGATTGCCATTGTGTTTGTCACCGCCCATGCTGGTTACGCAGTCAAGGCCTTTGATTGCGCGGCCGAGGATTATCTGCTCAAGCCGCTGCAACCCCGGCGGCTCGCCACCACCGTGGAACGACTGCGAGCGCGGGTCGATCAAAGTCCCCGCCAATCCCACATCCGCATCACCACCTTCGGCGGCCTGCAGGTCCAGACGCCAAACGGCCCGCTGACATGGCACTCCAGCAAAACCCGTGAGCTTTTCGCTTGGTTGCTGCATCACCACGGCACCCCGATCAATCGCGAGCAACTGCTCGACGCCCTCCATCCGGATGCAGCCTTCTCCCGCGCTGAAAGCCGTTTCTACAACGACAGCTACCACATCCGCAAAAGTCTCGAGAGCGCGGACGTCGGCGAGTGCATCCGGCTGACGAAACTGGGTCTGGAATTGTCCGCTGATGTCTTCTGGGACAAGGCGCATTTTGGCCATCTGGTGTCACTGGCAGCCAGACAGCAGGATCCACTCCCTTCTCTGGAGCAAGCGATCGACCTCTACCAAGGCGATTACCTGGCCGATGCGCAGTGGCTCTGGGCTGATCCGTTTCGCGAACGCTTGCGGTTGCAGTATCAGGCCGCGCTGCTCAGTGCCGCGACCGAACATCAGCGGCGAGGGCAATCCCAGCAGGCCGAAATCCTGCTGCTGACCGCCAGGGAGCAGGATCCGTTCAACGAGCAGGCGGTGATCCACTTGGTCGAGCTTTACCTTCAGGACAATCGCCGACCCCATGCGCTGAGCCTCTACCACGGGTATGCGCAGTTGCTGGCGGATGAACTGCAAGCGGAACCAGGCAGCAAGTTGCGCGCATTGATCACCGCCGCAAACCGCTAACGCCCGACAGCGTGCCGGCGCAACACAAATGAATACATTGCCACAAAGCCTCGGATTTGCGCTGCAACTCAATGACTACCTCTCAATCTGATAAAAAAGGCGCCTGATCATGGCCTCAGCAACCCACCAAATCGCCGTTATCGACCGCAGCGTCAGCGACTATCAAGCCCTGGCAACCGCCGCCGAACAGGCCGGGCTGGAGGTGATTCTGCTCTCTGGTCAGGGAGATGGCGTCGCCGAACTCGCCGCCGCGCTGCAAGGGAGCCGTGGTATTGAAGCGCTGCATCTTATCTCCCACGGCAGCGCCGGGCAGATCCAGCTTGGCAGTGCTCATCTGAATAACAAATCCCTGAGCGAATATTCCGCAACCCTCGCGCAAATTGGCCAGAGCTTGACCGCTGAGGGTGATCTGCTGCTTTACGGCTGCAATGTGGCGGCAGATGAAAACGGTCGCGCTTTTATCGACGAGTTGGGGCAGATCACCGGGGCGAATGTGGCGGCATCGGATGATCTGACCGGGTCAGCGGCGCTGGGTGGCGACTGGGTGCTGGAAGCAGCGATTGGCGATATTGAATCGCCGATGGTCGCTGCGGCGGGATTTAACGGCACGTTGCTTGAACCTAACGCCCCCCCCACCATCGCCATTAATCAGGCGCTGAACTTTGATGGGGTGAATGACAAGATCGATTTGGGTGCGCCCTTGTTGCCAACAAGCGGCAGTGCAAACGCCATGACTCTCATGGCCTGGATGAAACCTGATGATGTTAGTAAACCTGAACAATGGTTCATCAGTCAATATAAAGGTGGTGATGATTCCAACAGGTTTATATGGGGAGTCTCTCAAAAGAAACTCTGTTATTTTACAGGTTCAGATTATATCCTTTCTGATACAAATCTTACGAACGGGGAATGGTACCATGTTGCTGTTGTTCAAGAATCAGACGGTACCATCACCCACTATCTGAATGGTGTTGCCGATGGAAGCGGCACAAGTAATACATCGAATTTCGTCGATGCACATACCTATATCAGTGGCAGCGTATATATTAATACCTCTGATAGTGCCTTTGGCAACTTTGACGGGGCTCTCGACGAAGTCAGTATCTGGAACACAGCTCTCGATGCCACGGCAATCCAGGCCGCCATGAACACCTCTCTGGCTGGCGATGAAACTGGCTTGGTGGCCTACTACAGCTTTGATCAGGCTTTTGGCACTACGCTCAGCGATGACAGCGACAGCAATCCTGCCTACAACGGCACCCTGATCAATTTTGGTACGCCCGTAACCGCGACCGGTCCACTCCAGCAAGTTGTCACGGAAGACGAGGCCGGTAACCTGCTGTTCTCGGGAACGCCTTTCGCCGATGCGGATGGCGATCCTCTGACGGTGACCTTGAGCGTGGGCGAAGGGAGTATTGCAGCCTCTTCTGCTGGTGGTGTCACGGTCAATGACACCGACCCCGCAGCGGTCACCTTTACAGGCAGTGTGGAGGATCTCAACACCTTCTTTACCACTGCCGGCAAGATCACCTACACCTCTGCTGCCGAGCCCAGCGCCAACAGTCAAACCCTGACCATCAGCGCATCCGACGGCAACGGCGGTAGCGATTCCGCCACGCAAGACATCATCATTCGGCACAATATCAACGAAGCGCCGGTGTTCAGCTCCAACGACACCTTCACGATCGACGAGAATACCACCGCCGTTGGCACGGTTTTGGCGGAAGATAACAAGACCAACAGCGCACTCAATTTTGACGGTACGGATGATTATGTCGCTATCAACGCCAATGTGCACGGCGGCAACGAAGATATCATCACCATCGAGGCATGGATCAAAACTGCGGGGAGCACTGGAGACATCCCAAACATCGTCAGCTCATCTACTCTTAACAACGGCGTCGGCGACACAGCAGATAATCTCCAATTCAGAATACGTGAAAATAAGCTTGAAGTCGGTATGGATACCGGTGAGTGGCAGGGGGTTACCGGTGCCCCCGTAGTGAATGACAACGAGTGGCATCACGTCGCCATCGTAAAAAATGGCTCTGACGTGACCCTGTATCTCGACGGGGTGGCAGACGGTAGCGGAACAATCGATCAGACCGCAACGCCGACCCATTTCTACATTGGCGCTTACTACGAAAACAACCAGATCCATGCTGACAGCTACTTCAAAGGCCAGATAAACGATGTCCGCATCTGGAATACCGCCAGAAGTGCGGCTGAACTCAACGACAACAGGAACACCGAGCTGGTTGGTGATGAAGCCGGCCTAGTGGGGTACTACAAATTTGATGAAACCAGCGGCGCGACCATTGCCGACAGAACGGCGAACGGCTACGACGGTACGCTCAACAACGCCACTAACGACGCAACCGAACAAAGCGGCGATATCATGGAGTACAGCATCGTCGGTGGTACTGATGCCGATAGCTTCACCATCAACAGCAGTTCCGGGGTGTTGGCCCTCAAAACCCCCGCTGACTATGAAACCCAAGACACCTACAGTTTAACCGTCCGCGCCACCGACCGCGCATCAGGGCTTTCTACCGACCAAAGCGTTACGGTGACTGTCACGGACCAGGAAGAAGCGACCATCACCGCCGTCACGTCATCGACTGCCGATGGCAGCTACAAGGTGGATGATATCATCAACATTCAGGTGACCTTCAGCGAAGCAGTCACGGTCGATACCACCAACGGCACCCCGCAACTCACGCTGGAAACCGGCGCCACCGACCGCTCGGCCACCTACACCAGCGGCTCCGGCACCAACACCCTGACCTTCACCTACACCGTGCAGGCGGGCGACACCAGCAGCGATCTCGACTACGCCGGCACCACCGCCCTGGTGTCGAACGGCGGCACCATCACCGCCAACGGCGAGTCCGCTACACTGACCCTGCCCGCGCCCGGCGCGGCCGGCTCGCTGGGAGCCAACAAAGCGCTGGTAATCGATACCACCGCGCCGACCGCACCCAGCCTCGCATTGGCAGACGATAGCGGCAGCAGTGGCAGCGACAACCTCACCAACGACGCCACCGTCAACGTCACCGGTCTGGAATCGAGCGCGACCTGGGAATACAGCCTGAACGGCACCAGCTGGACTGCCGGCAGCGGCAGCAGCTTTGAACTGAACCCGGGTGAGAATACCACCACCAATGTCTTGGTCCGCCAAACCGACGCCGCTGGTAATACCAGCAACACCGCCTCGCTGAGCGCCGATGTCACGGTTGACACCACCGCGCCGACCGCCCCCAGCCTCGCATTGGCAGCCGATACCGGCAGCAGTAACAGCGACAACCTCACCAACGACGCCACCGTCAACGTCACCGGTCTGGAATCGAGCGCGACCTGGGAATACAGCCTGGACGGCACCAACTGGACTGCCGGCAGCGGCAGCAGCTTTGAACTGAACGCCGGTGTGAATACCGCCGCCAATGTTTTGGTTCGCCAAACCGACGCCGCTGGCAATACCAGCAACACCGCCTCGCTGAGCGCCGATGTCACGGTTGACACCACCGCGCCGACCTTTGACGAGACGCCAAGTGCTGGCAGCCTCACCACCGACGGCTTCACCCCATTCGCCAGCCTGGACGAAGCCGGCACCCTCTATTACGTCGTGGTTGCCAATGATGCGTCAGCGCCGAGTATCACCCAGATCCAAGCCGGGCACGACAGCAACGATAGCGCTGCACTCGCAGATGCCAATGCCTCGGTATCCAGCGGAGATTTCGACAGCAACTTCTCCGCCATCACCAGCTTGAACGCCAACACCGCCTACGACCTCTACGTCGTAGCGACCGACCAAGCTGGTAACGATCAGGCCAGCGTGACCAAGGTCGATGTCACCACGGCCGCGAATACGGCGCCCAGCATCACATCCAACGGCGGCGGCACCACTGCTGCGATTGATGTCGCCGAAAACACCACCGCCGTGACCACGGTCACCGCCAGCGATGCCGACGGTGACACGGTGACCTTCAGCCTCACCGGTGGTGCTGACCAGAACCTGTTCCAGATCGACGCCAACTCCGGCGCTCTGAGCTTCAAGAGCGCCCCGAACTTTGAAAACCCGCAAGACCAAGGTGACACGGCGGGCAATAACACCTATGTGGTCGAGGTACAGGCTGATGACAGTCACAGCGGCACCGACACCCAGACCATCACCGTCAGCGTCACCGATGTCAACGAAGCTCCCACAGCTGTCGCCCTGACCAACACCACCACCAGCCTCGCTGAAAGCACCGACACCAACGCGCGCATTGAAGTCGGCACTCTCGCCATCACCGACGATGCCCTCGGCAGCAACGCCGTCACCCTCACCGGCGCCGATGCCGACAGCTTCGAGGTCGATGGCAACACGCTCTACCTCAAGGCCGGCACCAGCCTCGACTTTGAGACCCAGGCCAGCTACGCCGTCACCGTCCAGGTTCAGGACAACGACCTAACTGGCAGCGCGCCCGTCACCACAGCATTCACACTCAACATCACCGACGCACCCGAGCCTGAGCCAGAACCCGAACCAGAACCCGAGCCAGAACCCGAGCCCGAACCAGAGCCCGAGCCAGAGCCCGAGCCGGAGCCAGAACCC
>NZ_JAYESN010000127.1:0-10789 GCF_034860625.1 Lamprobacter sp. | reverse complement strand
GATGTAGGCATACTCGCCTGCTGGGACTTGGCGCGGATGCGCCTCGTTGAGTGCGCTGCTGAGCGGTACGAAGGTCTCATGGCCGCTCGTCACGTCGAGTCGTACAGGGCCGTGGATACGCGCTAGGTCGTGGGCGCCAATGGATAGTCCAGTGACCAACGACACCAGGTTGTAGATGTCCACGACTGGGCTGATCGGCATGAGTGTGCCACGGCGCTCGAACTGCCCACGCAGGGCTATCGGCGACGGCGGAAAGCGTTTGATCGAGCGGCCGACTCGCGCCCGCAATTGCCGATAGCCGTCGAGGATATCGATGCAGGCGGCACTCTGCTCCTGTGCCTCAATCAGCAGTGCTGCGCGCAACTCCTCGAGACCAGCGGGCTGCTCTTGGTTATTCAGATCATGCTCGACCCAGACCAGTGTGCGTAGGCCCAAGTTGGCGGCAGCGTCGGTCAATGCGAATCGGAACGACATGGGAAGACCATCAGCATCGCTCTCGGAGTCAACCATGGGCACATCGTCGTTGAGCCTGTCGGGGCCAGCTTGTGCGCGACCAGCTTGGACCGCTAAAGCCGCTTCTCCAAGAACAGGTACTGTACCGCCTGTCCGTCGTCCGCCTTCGCGCCCGAATCCGTATTGGCAACCGAACCGGCCCCGAAGCCCAGGCTTCGATACAGCCCGCGAGCAGCCGGATTATCCTCGCGCACCTCCAGCGTGACCTTGCAGTGGTTGCGTTCGCGCGCTATCGCCTCCACCGCTGCCAATAGCTGCTTGCCGATGCCATGGCCGCGCCAGCTGGGCAACACGGCCAGGTCGTGCACATTGGTCAGCGGTCTGGCGCGGAAGGTCGAGAAACCGGTGAAACAGACGGCGACGCCTACGGGCACCCGATTCGCCCGAGCGAGCAGCACGCAGGCGCCAGGGACAGCGCGCAGGCCGGGCACGAGCTCACGTCGGGTCGCCGCGGACAAGGGGGTACCAGCCCCCATCGGGTCGGCGGCATAGGCATCCAGCAGGGCAATCAGGGCAGCGGCGTCAGTAGGATCATCGAGATTGGCTGTGCTGACCTTGATCTGAGGTTGATCCATGGCTGCTCCCGGTGGCGATGCCTGCCCACAAGACACTGATCATGAATGTGAAACAGGTGCTTCAACGTCCGCGCCATCGTCTGGAATGACGACCCGCTCTGGACCTGCGCTGTTGGTCAGAAGCCCTGTCCGGGAATCCAGTTCGTCCCGGCCAATGGTACCCGCGCCATGGCTGCGGCTTCCACCGTCAGGGCCACCAGATCCTCCGGCTCTAGGTTGTGCAGATGCGACTTGCCGCAGGCGCGAGCAAGCGTCTGCGCCTCCATGGTCAGCACGCGCAGATAGTTGGCTAGGCGCCGGCCGCCGTCGACCGGATCGAGCCGCTGCGACAGCTCCGGGTCCTGCGTCGAGATGCCGGCCGGGCAACGGCCTTCATGATAGTCGTCGTAATAACCGGCGGCAGAGCCGATGGCCTCGTAGTCCCGGTTCCACTTGGGGTGGTTGCAGCCCATCGCGATCAGTGCCGCAGTGCCGATGCCCACCGCATCAGCGCCGAGCGCCATGGCCTTGGCAACATCGGCACCGGTGCGGATGCCACCGGAGACAATCAACTGCACCTCGCGATGCATGTCCATCTCTTGCAGCGCCTGCACCGCCTGCGGAATGGCCGCTAAGGTGGGGATGCCAACATGCTCGATGAACACCTCTTGGGTGGCCGCCGTGCCGCCCTGCATACCGTCGAGGACGATGACGTCAGCGCCGGCCTTCACCGCCAGCTTGACGTCGTAATAGGTGCGCGTGGCACCAATCTTGATGAAGATGGGTTTCTGCCAATCGGTGATCTCGCGCAATTCCTCGATCTTGATCGCCAAGTCGTCCGGCCCGGTCCAGTCCGGATGCCGGCAGGCGCTGCGCTGGTCGATGCCGACCGGCAGCGTGCGCATGCCGGCAACGCGCTCGGTGATCTTCTGCCCGAGCAACATGCCGCCGCCGCCCGGCTTGGCGCCCTGGCCCAGGACCACCTCGATGGCGTCGCCCTTGCGCAGATCCTCTGGGTTCATCCCATAACGTGAGGGAAGGTACTGATAGACCAGGTGCTTGGACTGGCCACGCTCCTCGGGCGTCATGCCACCATCGCCGGTGGTGGTGCTGGTGCCGACGATCGAGGCGCCGCGGCCAAGGGCCTCCTTGGCCTGGGCTGATAGGGCGCCAAAGCTCATACCAGCGATGGTGACCGGAATATCCAGCTTGAGTGGCCGCTTGGCGAAGCGCGTGCCGAGTGTGACATCGGTTGCACATTTTTCCCGATAGCCCTCAAGGGGGTAGCGGGACATACTGGCACCGAGGAAGAGCAGGTCGTCGAAGTGCGGGACGCGGCGCTTGGCGCCAAAGCCGCGAATATCGTAGATGCCGGTGTCGGCGGCGCGTTGGATCTCGTTGATGGTAATGCGATCGAAGGTGGCCGATTCGCGCAGGCCGGCCTTGACGTAGACGTCGGTCATATTCGTATCCTCAGTAGGCGGCGGCGTTGTCGACCTTGAAATGATAAAGCTCGCGCGCGGAGCCGTAACGCCGGAAGTCGGAGGGGTTGGCGTCGATGCCGGCGCGCTTGAGCAGTTCGCGCAGCTCGGCGAGGTGCTGATCGCGCATGGGCTTCTCGATGCAGTCGGCGCCGAGCGAGGCGACCTTGCCCTTGACGTAGATCCGCGCCTCGTACAGCGAGTCGCCTAAGGTCTCGCCGGCATCGCCGCAGACCACCAGTCGGCCGGCTTGGGCCATAAATGCGCTCATGTGGCCGACGCTGCCGCCGACGACGATGTCCACGCCCTTCATCGAGATACCGCAGCGCGCCGCGGCGTCACCCTCAACCACCAGCAGGCCGCCATGCGCGGTCGCAGCCGCCGACTGTGAGGCATTGCCGGTGACACGGACCAGGCCAGACATCATGTTCTCGGCCACACCCTGGCCGGCATTGCCATGCACGGTCACGCTGGCCTGCTGGTTCATGCCGGCACAGTAATAGCCGGCATGGCCCTGAATATCGACGCTGAGCTTGGCGTCGAGGCCGCAGGCGATCGCGTGCTTGCCAGCCGGGTTGAGCACCAGCCACTCCTGCTCGGTGCAGGCGCTGGCCTGATCGTGCAGCCCTTGGTTCAGCTCGCGAACGCTTTGATGGTCGAGATCAATGGTTTTCATGCTGCGGCTCCTAGCGCCTGAGTGCGCTCCCACAGGTAGACCCTGGCCGGGTCTGGCTCCCAAACGCTGGCCTGCTCGATGCCGGGCAGATGCACCAGAGCCCGATACTCGGAAGCCATGGCGACATATTGGTCGGTCTCGGCCAGTACCGCGGGCTTGCAGGCGACCGGGTCGCGAATCACGGCGAAGCCGTCGCGGGTGCCGATGGTCAAGGTGAAAAACCCATCAAGGTCTTCAAGCCCCTTGTGCAGTGCCTGTTCGAGGCTGTCACCGGTGCGCAGGCGCCAGGTCAGGTAGCCAGCCGCGACCTCCGAGTCGTTCTCGGTCTCGAAGCGGATGCCCTGCTTCTCGAGCCGCTTGCGCAGCCAGTTGTGATTGGACAGCGAGCCATTGTGCACCAGGCAGAGATCCTGTCCGGTCGAGAACGGATGGCTGCCGGCCATGCTGACCGCGCTTTCGGTGGCCATGCGGGTATGGCCGATGATGTGAGTCCCTTGCATCGCCGGCAGGTTGAAGCGGTCGATGATGGCTTGGGGACGACCGACGCCCTTGAGGATCTCGATGCTGCGACCAACGCTCATGATGCGGGCGTCCGGCGCGAGCTCGCTGAATGCCGCACGGGCCTCGCCTTCGCTGGTGGCGAGCTTGAACACCGCCGCCGTAGCGTTCTGGAACCAGTCTGGCTCGCTGCCCGCGGTGTTTCCGGAACGCGCTGCTAAGGCGCTCGCAACGGCGCTCCAGTCGAACGCCGGGTCTTCGTGCTGCAACGTCAGTTTGATACGGCCTGGTCCGACCTCATCGCCGTAGATGGCAAAACCGGCGCTGTCGGGGCCGCGGTCGGACATCGCCGCCAGCATCGGCGCAAAGAGTTCACCCAGGCGCGGCTCCAGCGCTGGGTCCTTCAGATAGAGTCCCACGATTCCACACATGATCTCGATCTCGTCAGCTGTGAACGAAAAGCCTGATTAGCTCGGTAGCTCGGTTCGATCAGAAAAATTCGGCATAGTGCTGGACCTCCCAGTCGGACACGTGCCGACTGTATTCGGTCCACTCCATGCGCTTGACCTTGATGAATTCACCAACGATCTCTGAGCCCAGCGCCTCGGCGAACAGGGGGTCTGTCTCCAACGCATTGATGGCCTCATCGAGGTTCTGGGGCAGGATGCCGATGCCGCGACGGACACATTCGTCACGCTCCAGGTTATAGAAGTTGATGTTCATGGGCTCACCGGGATCGAGATCACGTTCGATGCCGTCGAGACCCGCGGCAATGATCGCTGCATGCACCAGATAGGGGTTGCAGCCGGAGTCCGGCAGCCGGAACTCGAGGCGACCGTAGGGGATGCGCACCATGGCCGAGCGGTTGTTGTCGCCATAGCCGATATAGGCGGGTGCCCAGGTGGCGCCGGAGAGTGCGCGGCCCACCACCAGGCGCTTGTAGGAATTGACGGTCGGTGCCGCGAAGGCGCAGAGGGCCGGGGCGTGATGCAGCAACCCTGCCAGGAACTGATAGCCGAGCTTGGAGAGGCCCATCCCGGAGGGATCGGACGCGTCGGTGAACAGGTTGTTGTTCTTGGCATCGGCGATGGAAAGGTGGAAGTGCATGCCGCTGCCGGTGCGGCTGGAGTCGGTCTTGGGCATGAACGAGCAGATCATACCCAAGCCATTGGCGATCTCACCGGCGGCCATGCGCACGAAGACGAAGCGATCGGCGGAGGTCAGCGCGTCGCTATAGGTGTAGTTGATCTCAAACTGGCCATTGGCGTCTTCGTGGTCGATCTGATAGACATCGAAGCCGACGGTCTGCAGCGATTCGACCAGTTGTTCCAGAAACGCGCGCGCACGTGACAGCCCCTTGTAGTCGTAGCAAGGTTTATCCAACACATCGCTGTGGTCTACCGGGGAGAGGCGACCATCGGCGCCGCGACGCATGAGGCACATCTCGGGCTCAAGGCCGCTATAGAGGGTCCAGCCCTGATGCTCGAGCCGCTCGAGCTGGCGCAGCAGGACATAGCGCGAGTCATAGGGGTAAGGCTGGTCCTTGACATGACCGGTGCAGACGATGCGCGCATAGCCCGGCTGCCAGGGCACGACGCTGAGTGTTGTCGGATCACCCTTGGCCATGAAGTCGGCGCTTTGCGGCTCCATGCCCAATCCCCAGACGGCAAAGCCGGCGAATCCGGCACCGTCGTTGATGACGTCGTGGATGCAATGCGCCGGTACCGCCTTGGTCTTGGCCACGCCGTGGATATCGACAAACTGGGCTAACACATACTTGATGTCGTTGTCGCTGATGAACCTGTCGATGTCTTGCGGCGTCATGGTTGGTCTCCGATGCGCGATGGTGATGCTGATGCTGCGGTGAAATCGATCGTCGTATTGGATAAGAGGTCCGATCATAATGACCCTGCGGCTCGCGTAAGCTCATGAATTTCTCAGCCTGATGTGCATGTTGTTAGGGCTTCTAGGGCCATCAGGTTCGGATCACGGATTCAGTGTCTGATTCGGATGTTGGCGTTGGCGCCGGCCTCTATGAGGTCAGTTGCGCGCCTGATCGGCCGCCGGCTGCAGTCAGGTCGCGCACCACTTCCGTCAGCGTCTGTTGCAGGTAGTGGCCGAGGCTCGGATCGCAGCCCAGCAGCAGACCCTCGTCGATGCCGAGACACCAGAGATTGACGCCCGCGGCGGCCAGCAGCTGCCAGTCATCTGGGCCGAAGCCGCGGAGGTCCGCATGGCAAACCTGGGCCATGACGCGGCGCCAGTCGGGGCCGGTCAGTGCCAGTACGCGATCATCGCGGCCATAGCACCAGCAGCAGAGACTATCCGCCGTTGGTGGCGTTATGGTCGCGATCAGGAATTCCTCCCGCCCGGTGCGGGCGATGAAGCCATCCGTCAGTGCTGCCGCCTGCATGATCTCGGGTGGCGGCAAGCCAGCGGACTGCACCGCGCCGGGGCTGCCCGGCCCCAGTAGGTGCCAAAGTGGAAGTGCGCGAGGCTGGAGGCTCACTGAGCGGGTCGCGAGTGATGACATTGGCTGCATCGAATCGAGCGTTGCTGTCGGAGCCATCAGGCGACCTCCTGCCGTTGCAAGTCGGCCTGCTGGCGCAGTCCGTCGGGATCGTAGAAGGGCATCGCCACCTGGGTCGCCGTCACCAGGACCCCGTCGGTGGCGCGGATGGGGAGTGTTCGGCCAAGGCCAGCAACCTCGCTGTCCACCAATGCCATGCCAATGATGCGTTCGCGCGCAGGGCTGAATGCAACGCTAGTGACGCGACCGCGGATGTCGCCATCGACGATCACCAGATGACATTCGGCCACCTCCGGCCAGCCGTGCGCATACTCCAGCTCGAAGCCCACCAGGCTGCGCGCAGTCCTTGGCTTTAGGATCTGCAGACTGCGCTGCCCGACAAAGAAGGGCTTCTTCAGGTGCACGGCCCAGGACATACCGACCTCGAACGGTGTGGTCAGACCATCGGTGTCCTGGCCGACGATGATGTGGCCCTTTTCCATGCGCAGCCGTCGTTGGGCCTCAACACCGAATGGACGGATACCGTAGGGCTGGCCCTTGCGCATCAGCAGATCCCAGAGCTCGGCGCCGCGGTGATAGGGCACATGGATCTCGTAGCCTAGTTCACCGACGAATCCGACCCGCATTAGGCGCGCAGGGATGTCCCCGATAGTTCCTTCGCGGAGTCCGAGATAGGGAAAGGCGTCGTCAGACAGATCGATGTCAACCAACTCGGCCAGCAGCCGGCGACTGTTTGGCCCAGCCAGATTCATCGCCGAGAGCTGCCCGGTGCGATTGACCAGCCGGACTTGGAGTCCCCACTCCAAGGCGAAGCGCGTGAGGCTGCGATAGGTCGCGTTGGCATGGCTGCTGGTCGCGGTCAGGTAATAATGCTGCTCGCCTAAGCGGCCGACGATGCCATCATCGATGATGACGCCTGCCTCATCGACCATCAGCGCATAGCGCGTCATGCCAAGTTTGAGCCTGGTCATGCGCATGCTGTAGGCGGCGTCGAGTAAGCGCGCGGCGTCGCGCCCCAGGACCTCGATCTTGCCCAGCGTCGAGACGTCGATCAGGCCGAGCGCGCTGCGCACCGCCGCGACCTCCTCGCGCACGCGGACCTCGCGCTGTTCGGCTTTGCCGTAATACTCCGGACGGTGCCAGGCACCAGCCTCCATGAAGCAGGCGCCGGCCTGCTCATGGCGCTCGTGCAAGGCCGAGCGCTGGTGCACGCGGAAGCGTCGACCGGCCAAGTCGTCCAGACGCAGGGGGTGATAGAAGGGGCGAGCCGTGGTGGAGCCGGTCTCGTCGATGTCCTTGCCGAGGACCTTGGCCAATACGCGAATCGCGTTCATGTTGGCGTGCTTGCCCTGGCTCGGCCCCATGCCAACGGTCGAGAACCGCTTCAACAGCTCGATGTTGTCGAAACCCTCGCGCGCAGCCTGCAACAGATCCTTGAGCTGCAGATCCTCATCCAGATCGACGAAATTCTTGCCCTTGGGATGCACCACAATCGGCCAGGGGTGAGAGTGGGCGTTCGGGTCGCGGTATTGGGCCAGGTCGTCATTGCTGGCTGGGCCACTGGTCTTGATCTCGCCCGTAGCATTTGTTGCCGCTGCCAGTTCTGCGAGCGCCGCGCGGGCGGCACGACGGCCATCTTCGATCTGCGCATGAAGCTCGAACACACCATTGACGCGGCCTGCCGCCTGGATGCCCGGCGGCAGCTCGAGCGGTACGAACTGCTCCAAGGTCTTGCTGTACTCGAGTGTTGCGCCGGCTTGGTAGAGCAGATGCGCCGCAGGTGCCCAGCCGACGCTGAGGATGACCCCGTCGCAGCGCAGCCAGCGCTCCTGGGTGTCGTCGAGGCTGCCGTCGGCGCCCAGTGGCGCAACACTGACGGCACTGACGCGATCCTTGCCAGAGGCTGCATAGAGGCCATGATGGGCGAGGATCTCGACGCCGGTGGCAGCGAGTTCGCTGGCCAGTGGTCCGCGCTCGGCTGGCTCGCCCAGGTCGACGACGGCGATAAGCTCGACGCCGGCGGTCTGCAGATCGAGTGCGGCGCGATAACCCTCGGCATTGGCCAGTAAGAGCACCGCCCGCTCGCAGGGCTTGACCGCGTAGCGCGCAATCAGGCGCTGAGCCGCGGAGGCGAGCATGACGCCGGGCAGGTCGTTGTTGCGAAAGACTGCTGGCTGCTCGATGACGCCGGTCGCGACGATCAGTGCGCGACTGCGGGTCTTGGCGATGCCGGCTGGGCCGGCCAGTGGTACCCACTGATCCTGGTAGTAGCCAGCAGCAACGGTAGCTGTCATGACGCGAATCCGTGGATGCGCGTTGACGCCCTGTTTAAGCGCAGTGCGCGGCGCCTCGGCGCCGGCATCATTGGCCCATTGATAGTCCAGGCTACCGCCGATGTGCGGATTCTCATCTACCAGGATGACATCCGCGCCGGCCTCAGCAGCGTTGAGCGCCGCGGCCATTCCGGCTGGCCCGGCGCCGATGACCAGCAGATCGCAATGCTCATACCATTTCGGGGTGATACGCCGCCGCCAGCCGCTGCGTACCTGCCCGAGCCCGGCGGTGTGGCGCAGCAGCCGCTCCCAGAGCGGGAACAGCCAACGGGGTTTGTGGAACACCTTGTAATAGAAGCCGACCGGCAGCGCGGGTGAGAGTTGGTCGAGCCAACGGTATCGGTCCTGCTTGAGTCCGCCAAGGGTGTTGCAGGCGGTGAGGTTAATGCCAGCCGGCACCGGTGTCACATCGCCGCGCAGATGGGTGTCGTCAACGTACTCGAACAGGGCGTTGATGTCGTGATTGGCGAGCGAAAATAGGCCGCGCGGGCGGTGATACTTGAAGCTGCGCCCGAGGATATGCACGCCGTTGGCCCACAAGGCACTGCTGATGCAATCGCCCCGCAGCGCGTCGATGGCCTCGCCCTCGAGCGTGAAGCGCAGCGGCTGACCGCGCTCGATCCACTCAAATGGCTGAGGTGTCAATCGGGAGCTCATAGCGGATGTCCTGCACGGGGATGGAGCGGAGGAAGTGATCGCGGGCCGTATCGCGCTCGAACAGGTACCAACCGCCGGTGGGCCGGTGGTACCACCATTCGCGCAGTACCCTGGGGGCGCCGGCGCGATTGAAGACGTGCGCGGCCCAAGTCGCGTCATCGGCCTCCAGCGGCGGGCGAGACTGCTCGCCGCCGTAGTCGAATTCAGTCAACGGGCGTGGACCCAGGTCAGGTAAGGGGATCAGTTTCATACTGGCCTCTCAGTGTCCGACCGATGCCGCGCCGCGTTCGCCGACTAGGTCGAAGTCGGCGAAGCGGGATAGCCGAAAGGGCTTGATCAGTTCGTGGTTTTGATCGTTGACGGCGGTCCAGGCCATGGTCTTGCCGCTGATCGGGGTGGCCTTGAAACCCCAGGTGCCCCAGCCGGCATCCAGATAGAAGCCGGCGATCGGGGTAGTGCCCATGATCGGCGCGAAGTCGGGGGTCATGTCGCTCATGCCCGCCCATTGACGCATCACCCGCAGCCGCCCGGTGAGCGGGAAGAGGTCGAGCAGCTTATCCGCCAATTCTTCGACGAAGCCGAAGCTCGAGCGGGTGCTGTGCAACACGCTCGGGTCCACGGAGGCCCCCATGACCAACTCGCCGCGGGAGGACTGGCTCACATAGACGTGCAGACTGCCAGAGACGATGATGCTGTTGAGGAAGGGCTTCACCGGCTCGGTGACACAGGCCTGCAAAGGGAAGATCTCGATCGGTGTTTGCAGACCGACCATCTCGGTGATGCGCGGGGTAAAGCCGGCGACCATCGAGATCAGCTTGTCGCAGGAGATAGCGCCGCGGTTGGTCTCTACGCCCCGCACCCGTTCGCCCTCGACGCGGATACCGGTGACGCGGGTCTTCTGGTGAATCTCGACACCGCGCTGCCAGGCACCCCGACCATAGCCCCAAGCGACCGCATCATGCCGCGCGACGGCACCTGGGGCGTGCCACAAGGCACCTAGGACTGGCTGATCGCCACCGCAGTCTAGATCCATCTCCGGCACCGCCTTGGCGACACTTTCGCGGTCGAGCAACTCACTGTCGATGCCGAAGTGCTTATTGACCTCGGCACGCCAGCGCATGGTGCGCAGCGCGCTATCGGAGTGGGCCAGCGTGAAATGTCCGCGGGTGGAATAGAAGAGGTTGAGGTCGACCTCTTCTGACAGATCCTGAAATAGCTTCAAGCTCTGGTCATAGAACTGGACACCCTCGGGGGTCAGATAGTTGGAGCGCACGATGGTGGTGTTGCGCCCGGTGTTGCCGCCACCCAAGTAGCCTTGCTCAAGCACTGCGACCTTCTTAACGCCATGCTCGCGTGCCAGATAGTAGGCGCAGGCGAGACCGTGTCCGCCACCCCCGATGATGACGATGTCATACTGATCGGCCAGTGGTTGCTCGGGCGGAAAGAAACGGAGCTCGGCGTCGGTACCACGCAGTGCAAACTTCAACAGACGTAGGGGCATGACGCTGGCCTCAGGCAAACACGATGGTCTTGTTGTCGTGCACCAA
>NZ_JAYESN010000126.1:0-10832 GCF_034860625.1 Lamprobacter sp. | reverse complement strand
AGGCGGTGTTCAGCCAATGGCGATCCTGAGGTGTCCGATCGGCTCGGACGCTGGTTTGACCTTGATCTCGATGTCGTACCCAAGACGGTTCAGACAGTCCATCAGCTTGCGCTCGGACAGGTTGGCAAAGTCGCCGCGCAGCAGGGCCGATACCTTTGGTTGGGTGATACCCATGCGACGGCCGGCCTCTTCCTGCGTCAGGCCGAGATTGCGCACAGCACGGGTGATCTCGATCACCAGCCCGGACTTGATCTTGAGCTTCTCGGCATCGGGCAGGCCAAGGTCGGCAAAGACGTTGCCAGAGCCCGTTTCGACCTCGATACCGTCAATGATGCGTTTCGTCATCTCTCATCTCCCGTGCAAGCGTCTCAGCGACTTTTAGGCGCGCGCGAATCAACTCGATATCGCCTTTCGGCGTGGCGATCCCGCTCTTGCTCTTCTTCTGGAAGCAGTGCAGGACGAACACGGCTTCGGCGAATCGGACGGTATAGACCGCGCGATAGGTGCCATCGGCATCGTCTTCGACCACCTCCAGGACGCCAGCGCCACCGAAACCCTTGAGCACCTTGACCGCAGCGTGCTGCTCGCCATGCTGCGCGAAATCCAGTGCGTGACCGAAGAACTTCCGCACCTTGAGCGGAAGCGCCATCAAGTCCTTCTTGCTGCTCCCGATCCAGAGCAAGGTCTTCTCATGTTCTGCCATCCGGTCAACTATACCTGAAGAGGTATAAACGAGACAGAAGCGGATCGTCCGACCGTGGCGGCAATTCAGCTCACCCAGTCGCGCAGATGCCGCGCAGCGCGCCTTTAGCGACGCTCTATCGAGTCAGGGCGCATCCATCATCGCCGACTGCAGCCAAGCACTCGGAATGTGCGCAAACTCTCGGCTACCGGCGCCGCTTGGGATGCTGACGCCCTCGAGTACCGCACCTGGGGTGGCGGTCTCATTGACGGTGAGTAGCAAGAGAGACTGTGCCTGAGGGTCTTCCTGTAGATGACGACGCAGATCGCCGAGCCAGCTGTCGATCAGCCCGTAGCGGGCGATGAGCCCGGCATCGGTGAGGAGAACCGGATGGTTCATTGATTTCAGCTCGTCGGCCATCGCCGGCAGGACGCGGCGGACCAGCCCCTGCAGGCGGGACCAGTCAACACTGCCAGGATCGGCGGCATCGGCCTTGAGCACGACCTGCCAGTTGGGTGGATTGGCCATGCCGTCGCAGAGGGCGTGCAGATGGCGCAGCAGCAGCGCATCGAAGCTGAGAATTGCGAGCCCGAAGCTGTCGGCGAGATGCGCTTGCGCGCGTCGCCACAGCCGAGGACGCACCGACAGGGTGAGAAAGCGCGCCGAGTCCAGCGTGTTGCGAAGGGTCTGCTCGAAGTGCTTGAGCTCACGCGTGGCAGCGGCCTCAGCCCCAGCATGCTCTGTGTAGTGAATGCTGGTCTGGGTTGCCGCGGAGGTGCTGCTGCCATAGGTCAAGGCGCCGGCTTGGGGCAGGCAGTAGAACCCGCGCTTACCGGCGTGCTCGGCCTGCGGGTCCCAGACGAGGCCCAGGTCGAGGCCTTGCAGCAGGCTGTCGAGCTGGGGTCGGCCAGGTAAGGGTTCGGCCTGCGGATAGCGGCCTTGGATACGGTCCTGAACATCGGCCACAGAGAGCCGGGGGGTGCCGAGCAGCGCGCCCTGTGCAAGTTCGAGGCTGCGCGCGGCGGACATGCCCTTCGGGTAAAGTTCGGCGCGGCTGGAGAGGGCCGCGCCTTGCGAGGCAGCAACGGCCAGGCGCAGCAGGCGATGATTACTGAGGGCGGCCATCGAGTCCGGCGCGGGCAGCGCGCGGATGCGCTCGAGGGCGCGTGGGGGCGACAACAGCGGCTCCTGCTCGGCGCAGTCATCAGCGAGCTGCCCGAGGGCCTCGGCGTAGTCGGCTAGCGTTTCTCCCTGGTCCTGGGTGTCATCCGCAATCAGGACGCGCTGACCGCAGCGGCGCAGCACCCAGCGCGACGCCTGGTGTCTCCTTGGGCGGGCCAGCTCGGTTTCGATCGCGGCACGCACCACGGCCTGTCCCCACCGCTCGCGCGTCGGTGAGGGCTGCACCGAACCGCGGTGCAGCAACACGGCCTCTCCCAGCTCGACGGCCGTCATCACGCCGCCCTGATCCGTGAGCAGCAGGGCGATGTCGTGGCGTAGCTGGGTGATGAATTTGTTCTTGCCCCAATGGGTCAGGAGACGTAATTGCAGCTCCCGCGCTTGGCTGGATTCCAGGCCGAGGGTAGCGCCGACCATGAGCGGCGTTGGCCAATGCACGCTGTCCGTTGAGCGGCGCGCGTCGTCATCGAGACGACCGAGGTATTCGGTGAGAAAGCGTTGGCGGTCGGGGTCGGTCGCTTTGGTTGGCGGCGGCAGCAGGCTGCGCATGAGCTGGTCGACGCTGATTGAGAGGCTGTCGGCCTGGCCCTCGTTTAGCCCCGACGCGGGCGTCGAAGCTGGCCCCGAAGCGGACCCAGAGGCTGGCCCAGAGGCTCGCAAGAGGCTGGATCTATCCGACCGGTCAGGCTTGGGCATCGCCGCATTCGCTGCGAGGCGCCTTTGCAGGCTGGCGACCACCTCCGAGAGCTCGCGCCGGGTCTTGGTGCCGACACCCGTCATCCGGATGAGCTCGTTGCGCGGCAGCCGGATGAGCTCTGCGACGCTGTTGATGTTGAGCCGGCTGAGGGTCCCCAGGGCTTGGGCTGAGAGTGGCAGGAGGCCGATCTGAGTGTCGAGCTGGGCCTCTGCAATCGGGCAGCGCGCAGCAGAGGGGTCGGCAGCCGGATGCCGGGTGGACTCGAGGGTGGCCTGGTGGAAGAGCTGCAGCCAGGCGCGGCGCATGTCCTCGGCGTTGCCGAAGCGCGCCTTGACGTCGCGGGCCAGCGCGGTACGGAAGAATACGGTCAGGCCCTCGCGCAGACTGGGGTCGAAGACGGCGGGGTCGATCTCGAGCGCGCCTTCGATCAGCGGCGGCAGTCCGTCTGTTTCGGCCCAGTTGGGCAGCCGACCGGTCGCCATCTCGTAGAGGGTCAGGGCGGCGGAGAAGCGCTCGGCGTAGTCATCCCAGCGCCGGCGGCCTGGATCGCGGATGAAGGGGTCCGTGTAAGCCAGGGTGCCGGCGGTGAAGTTCTCGGGGCTGATGCCGGTGAGCGAGAAGTCGAACAGCACCAGATGCAGCTGACGGCCCTGTTTCACCAGACCGATGTTGGCCGGTTTGATGTCGCGGTGGGACAGCCCCTTCTCTTCCAGATGGCAGAGGGCACTCAGGAGGTCCTCGCCGAAGCGCTCGAGCAGTTCGGGCTGGATGGGGCCGAGCGCGCGCAGTCGCTCGGCCAGGTTGCCCTCGGCGGCATAGTCGAGCAGCAGCCCGGTGTGCCCCAGGAACTCCCGGGTCTCGTGGTAGGCGATGATGGCCTGATGCCGCAGCTTGTGCAGGGTCTCCCCTTCCTGACGCAGGCGGGCGTTGTGCTCGGGTGTGGCGGCGAGCTTGAGCGCCCGTTCCTGGCCCTGCTGATCGACGACGAAGGCGACCGAGCTGGCCCCGCGCCCGAGGCGCTTGCTGACCCGAATACCGCCCTCGAAGGTATCGCCAGGACGGGCCGCGGCCGGGTCGCTGCGACGCTCGCTATCCGGTCGGGTCAGCTCGTCCTCAACCAGGTTGAGATAGTCGAGAAACTCGACGGCTGAGCCAATGCGACTGCCGATGTCCGGGTGCGTGGCGTACTGGATCAGGTCTTGCAGCTCGCTTCCGGCGCCGTTGAGCGCGTCGGTGACCTGCAGCCCGCGACCGCGACTGAGCTTGTCTTGCAGCTCGAGAGCGTTCGCCGCTGGGGGCTGGCCGGTGAAGAGCAGATAGGCGATGGCGCCGAGCGAGAAAACGTCGAGGTAGACACTGTCGCTCGCCGCGCCGCTAAGGGCCTCGGCATGGGCCTCGAGCGCGAGGTAGGGACTGGCCTCCTCTTGGAGCACGCAGCTTAGATGGCTCAGCGCCATCGGTGTCTGGGTCTCGGTGGCCAGCGCACGCCGGGCGGTGGCCCAGTTCGCAATCTTTGCCGTCAGCGTCCCATCAACCCCGCGGCGCACGAGAATGCTCTGCGGGCTAAGCGCGCGGTGGTAGAGACGCTTGCCATGGGCAAAACGCACGGCCTCGGCGATCTGGCGCAGCAGGGTCAAGGCGTCCTGAGTGTCGAGCAGCTGCCCGGCTCCTTGCGCGATCAGGAAATGGTCTAGGCGCACCGCCGCAGGGTCGTGCTCGTAGACCAAGGCCGGCCCTTGGTCGTGCTGCTGATACTCGCGCGCCTGCAGGATGCCGGGGTGTTCGACGCCTTCAAGCAGACGGTGCTCGAGCCGTGCGGCTAGACGCAGCGTCTCAGCCTCGGGCTCGGGTCGGCTTAGGGTGAGGTAGATGCGAATGCGCCGCTGCACGCCGGTCTCACGATGGGTGGCGAGCCAGTCCTGGAAGTGATCGGCCTCATCGAGCAATTCACCGAGCTCATAGAGGCCGACACGGCGTGCCCGCATGGATTCCTTGATGCCGGCTTCTTCTAGCGCTCGCGCAACGGCTTTTGAGGTGGGCCGATCGAGCTTGCGGTACTTCCAGTCGTTATCGATCCGGCACAGCGCGTCGATGAGCGTCTTGCGGGTGCAGACCTGCAGCCGCGCCGGGCCTTGCAGCTTGTTGACGACGTTCTCGGCGGACAGGAAGACGAGGGTGTCGATGAACGGGATGCGCGCCTGACCCTGCCGACTCCCGACTTGGGCCGAACGCTGGCTCTCCAGCAATGACTTGAGCTTCTTGGCCTTGCGGTCGGCGAGCAGGCGCGGGTTGTCGAACACGCGGCGACGCCCTTCGTGGCTCCAGACCCAGGTGCCGGCGTCGCCGCTGATCTCGCCGGGATGGGACTTGATCTCGACCAGGAACAGGCCCTTGGGGGTCAGGACGAGGACGTCGACCTCGTTGATGGCACCGCCCTGGGCGATGAATTCGAAGTTAGCCCAGGCCCGGTAGGGCTCGTGATCGGGCAGCTGCGCCTTGAGAAAGGCGAGTGCCTCGCGCTCCCAGGCGAAATCTGACGGGGTGATCTGCTTCCAGAGCTTGTCCATGCAATGCGCGGCTTGACTGAGTTGGACACGACGATCGCACGCCAGGAGCCATCGTTGGCGTTCTTGGTTCGATGATAACAGGCAGATAGGCCGATTCGTCGTCGCGGCGCCCTACCCGTGCCCACCGCTAAGCGACTCGCTCGACGCAAGCGCGCGAGCGTGCTTTCCTGCGCAGACAGGACAGCAGCAGATCCTTGACCGTTATCGGAGAGATGCCAGCGCCGTCGCGGCTGAAGGGCAAGAGCACAATCTTTGCTTGTGTTCAGGTCTTCCATCACGGTCCTTTGGTTCATCGCGCACGATGGTGGTATTTCTTAAAAGAATTTTTTAAAAAATCTTTTATATATAGATTAAGAATAAGATTAAGAAAAGATTAGCGTGCGCAAAATTATTTTGTAACCCATTGAAATATAATAAATATACCAGAAAAATTTCAGCGTCATCCTACCTCAAAAACCGACTCTGTCTACTTCAATGCCTAGGTTGCTCTACCTCAAAAACCGAGTTCCTCTACTTCGATGCACGAAGAGTCTACTTCGATGCACGAGGATGGGACGTAGTGGGAGTGTGTCGCAAATCGGGCCGTTTATCCGAGACAACCGCCTGAGAGGAGGATCTACTTCAATGCACGAGTCTCCTACCGGCCAGAAATCAGTTTCAGACGACACTAGTGAGGGTTAGGGAGAACAGGCTCAGATGGTAGATCTACCTCGGTGTACGAATCATCGATGGGTTGATGTTGTCCCTGCATTGAGGCGTTATCTACCTCAATGCACGAACTTTACGCCGCTCAGCCCGACGGCCAGCAGGATTTCAGGCGAAATTGGCCACATAGGCGAAAGCCTGTCTGGGTTGCAGGCTGCCTACCTCAATGTACGAACGATCGATGGTTGATGTCGTCCCTGTGGTCACGGCATTGAGGGTAGGTGATGTCTACTCCAATGCACGAGGTTCCCGATGTTTAGAGATCAGGTTCAGACGACATTGGCGAGACATTGGGATGCGGGCGTGGTGGCAGACCTACCCCGATGTACGAGTCACATGAACGAGATCTGAGCCTCGCTCGATCTCGGCTTTTGATAGGAATCCAACGTCAAGTAACTCTTGTAACGAATCACGCAAGAGTTGGCGAAACTTTGATAGATCTTTGGTGGTCGATCCGCAGAGTTTCCTGATGGTTGCCGTCTTCATTGGGAGCGGACTGCGGTGCGTGTAGTAGAACGAGTGGAGCCATTTCGCGAGGGTGCCAAGCTCTAAACGTTGTTGCCAGTCGATCTGTGTGTAGGAGACATTGTCGAACAGCGCAGCGATGCGTGGTTCTAGTCGCACGGTCCAACTTCTTGATGGTGCACCGGAGTCCTCCTGTTTCCATGCGAAGTCACGGACTAATGAGCCTGAGTATCCGTGGTGGGGGCTACGCAGTTCTAATCCCGTTGCTTGGAGGCGAGTAATCGTCTCTTTGAGGCGTTCGTATGAACGGGAGTTCGTCGGCCATTTTAGTGCCTTTAGTATCGAGTGCGCGGTGAAACTCACCTCCTTGCCTAAGGGGGACACCCTTGCCAAATGAACCAGCTGTAGAAATACGTCCTCATCGTCTTGCCGCAGTTCCTCACCGGTGTAGGTGATCTCAATGCTTCCAAGCGACGCGATGACCATGGATTTTCGGTAGGCGCGAGGCATCCTAGCGTTGCCGACGGTAAATAGGGCGCCGCGGACGAGATCGTTTGGGATGCCACGACGAAATTCAGACCAAAGCGGTAGTTGCACTACCTTGTCCGTCGAGGACGTGGGCGCAGCCCGCTTCGGGAAAGACTCAGGGTTACGTTTTGCAACCGATGCTTCTAGTTGCGCAAGGGTCTTTTCTAGAGACACGCTCCGTGCACCTTTGGTTTGGTCGTTTATGTCTCGTTGGACGGTGGATCAGAGTCTCTCGATGACCACCCCAAAAACGCGCTAAGAAGCAGGTAAAACTGCCTTTAGACGTCGGCTGTACAGATCTATCCTCAGCAAAGCTTAGGCAATCCTGGCAGCCAATGCAACACCGTGGTATTTTTAAAGCATACGGTATGTTTTCTGGGGTGTATATGCACGTTATCGCAGTCGTTCAAAACAAAGGGGGGGTCGGCAAGACGACGCTCACGCGCGTTCTAGCGGAGTACTTCGCCCGTCAAGGGACGCGGACGCTGGTTGTCGATCTCGATGCTCAGTGCAACCTTTCGCGTCGGTTTCTTGACATGGAATATGACCCTGCTGATCCCGATGGGGTGTTGCCTCCGCTTCACCCTGACTTCGAGGGAGCTGGGGGTAGGAGCGAATGGTCAGGGCGGAGTTCGAGTGCGGATATCTTTTTTTCTGGAGAGGTTTATCCCTACCCCACTCAGTGGAACCCTTTGCTGGCTCTACCAGGACATGGCCCACGCCTTCGAGAGATCGAGTTAGTTCGATCAGAGGACGTCAGGGAAAGAGTTCATGACCGACTGCAAGAATTCTTAGAACTACAGGATGTGAAGGAAGCATTCGACATGGTGCTTATCGATACTGCACCAGCGAAAGGACCTTTGACGATCAGCGCCGTGCGGGCAGCAAGTCATCTGATTATTCCTACGACTTTGGAGCCACAACCGATCGAGGGTCTTTACGGGATGTTGCAACTGTGGAGGCGTGAGCACAGCAGTCGGGATGTAAACCGTCCGCTACAGATTGCAGCGATACAGCCGAATCTTTTCCGCAAGGGTGTCGCGCTGCATGAGGGGTTGTTGGATTCGCTGAGGAGCGATCAAGCACTGGCTTCTATGCTGTCGCCAGTCGTCTTGCACCAGAGGATCGCTTTCGCTGAAGCGGATCATCCAGAAGCCCGCCCAAAGAGCGTCTTTGATTTGAGCCCGAGGGATCTCGCGAACAAGGAGGTCCTTCAGTTCTGTGAGCACATAGAACAGCGTCTGGCTTGCTGAGAGGGACATCATGTCAACACCTAAAAAGTTTAGATTTGGTTCGACACCGGTTACAGAAGCGATAGGCGATGTCGTCCGTCGTGGTCAGAGTGGGAAGGGCGAACTCCACTATGACCGAGTGGACTTGGATAGGATTGAGCCGGACCCTGAAAATCCCCGGCAGCTGCAACTCACGGAGGATGAGTTTGCGAGGCTGTCTGATCCAGACTGGGTGCATTCAGCGAGGGCTTTAGATGAAGTTGACCAGCGTACGCGGCTGCTGTTGAGGTTGCGTGATCTGGCTGATTCGATGATCGAGAATGACGTGTTAGAGCCCATTCGAGTATTTCGGCATGGGAGTCTGTACCGAGTAGCCTATGGGGAGCGCCGGTACTGGGGAGCGCGACTGGCGAATCTCAAGAATATTCCAGCGAGAATTTCCGACCAGCGTCCTGCAAATGTCCGCACCCTGCAACTTGTGGAGAACTTGCACCGGGACGACTTGGACTTGGCCGCGCGGATGCGCAACGTGATCGCCGTTCTTGGCGAATTGGAGGCAGAGGGGGAAGCGACGACTGAGCGCTTTGGTCATCTCGTTGGCATGGGAGAGCGAAACGCCAGACGCTATTGTCGAGTTGCAATGGGGCCCCAGGATGTCCTCGACGCCGTATTGAACGAACGGGTCGTACGCGATCTCGCGGTTGCTGCATCTGTTGCATCCATTGTTGATGATTCTCGTCGGCTAGCCGTACTAGCCAATCTGCGCAGCGGCATGTCACTTGCGGATGCGTTGGCAGCTGTTGAGCGCGCGGTCGAATCTCCGAAAAAGCAGTCACGCGGCCGTCCCGCAACTAAAGTGACTTTGGGGGCGACCACAAATGCGGCTGTTGTTCGAGAGATCATGCAACGCGTTCTTGGGGATGAGGCTCTTCCGGACTTGGAGTGGGATGACTACCGATCCGTATCGAAGGCGTGGAAGGCTTTTCTCGCGGAGTTGGAGAGGTCATTGTGAAGACTTCTGTCCGTATGACGAAAGAGATGCAGTCGGCCCTCCGTGAGGCGGCACTATCTGAGTACGGAGCGAAGGGCAAGAGCCGATGGGTCAGGGGTGCCCTCAAGATGTTGTATTCGGAGGACCCTGCTATGACGAGCGTGGGCTTGGGTGAGGCACGCTTCGCGCCTGAGTGTTCAGAGCAGTTTCTTCTCTCGGAGGAAACGGCGGAGCTTCTGTCACAGATGGTTTCTCGTGTGCGGCGCCAGGACCCATTAGCTGAGGGGGTACAGTCGCAGGTGCTTCGTGCGGCCGTGCGTTGGAGGCTGCAGCGGACATGATGTCCGCTGGCGGAAATTGTGTTTTAAAATATTAATTTTAAAGATAATTTCCCACTCGTGAATTTTATAAAAAATAGAGCCCGCAACTTCAGTATCAATGGTCCAGCTCAGTCTGCCTGACGCAAGCCTCAGGGGCGTCGTCGCCATGCGCTGCGTTAGCGACGGCTGCTTGGAGTGCGGCGTTCTCAGCCCGCGCCTCGGCCAAGGCGTCGCGTTCTGCGGCCAGTAGTGCCTCGCAATGCTCAGCGCGCACCTGGCCTTGCATGGCGGATGTCTGTGAGCGCTCAAGCCGCTCGCGCAGTTGCTGCAGTTCCTCTTCGATGACGCTTTCGCGCGCCTCCGCGCGCCGAACCACCTTCTGGCTTTCCTGGAGGTTCTTGAGTAGCCGTTCCTACTCGAGCCGAGCTGTTTAATCGATGGCTCTGAGCTTGTCGCTGAGCTGATCGCGTTCCGCGCGAGCCTCTTCGGCCATGCGCACATACTGCTGTTCCTGACCGGTCCAGTATTCGCGTTCCCGGGCCTGTTCGATGCGCAGTTCCTCGAGGATGACCTTGCCCTGATCGACCTGCTGCCGCAGCCCATCGCGTTCCGCCTGGTGGAGCGCCTGCACCTTCTCAAGCGCGAGCGCATGCGCGTGCTGTTCATCCTTGAATTCCTGCCGGATCTGGTCGCGCTCTGCGCGTAGGGTCTCGATGGCGCGTGCCCGCTCATCCGCCAGGGCGGCCAGGCGATCGCGCTCCTGATCGGCCTGCTGCGCCTGATCGAGCGCCGCCTGTTGCGCCGCACGGGCTTCGGCCAGCGCCTGTTCGATCTCCGCACGCTCGTCGTTCAATCGCTCAAAGGCGATTTCCCCTGATGGAACCGCAGAAATCCCCCGCCACGACTGGGCTGGAAGGCGATTTTGGATTTCACGCGGATGGCTACATGGTGACGTGTAGGAGGTTCAGTATCTGTTCTTGCTCTGGTGTTGGGGTGCTGTTCTGATCGAACTCAGCGCCGTTGACCGCGACTCTGTTGCGCGTGATCTGCGCCAAGCAATCAATCACCCCCCCGCGGAATGTCCATTTTAGATCGTTTCACTGACTTTTTCTTCAAGGTGCGGGCCATGGCCGTGTCCTTCTGGTTGATCCGTTCAGTTCATGATTTCGGTATTAGTGAGGCCTGTGGATTTGCCCTCGACGAGGAACAGGCGGACGCTGCGGCCGATGGTATCGGTCATCGGGCCGCGCTCCGTTGCAGACAGATGCTCCGCAACAAGCAGCCGAGCATGACACCGCTTGTGTCGGTCTTTGTCCTTGCGGTTCTAACCATCAAGCCATGTTCCTAGATCAATGCTCCTTGGGCCAAGGCGGCACTTAAAGGTCTGCAGGCAGTATAACTGCGTGCCCACCACTGTAGGTGTTAGCGCTGCACAGGGATAGCGTTTCAGCGAGCGCTTGCTCAGA
>NZ_JAYESN010000125.1:0-10878 GCF_034860625.1 Lamprobacter sp. | reverse complement strand
GGAACAGTCGCTGCTTTCTCGGGAAAGCACAGCAAAGGGTCGGCCCGTACCTTGGGTGACGTATCCCTTCCTCCATTTTCTTGACAAGAGAATCAGGAGCGACTTCAAGGTATTCGAGTATGGAAGCGGAAACTCGACGCTCTGGTTGAGTGCGCATGTGGAAAAGATTGTCTCTGTTGAACACGATGCAGGCTGGTATCAGAAGATGAAGGCAAAGATGCCAGCGAATGTCGAGTATCTTTACCATGCGCTAGAGTATGGCGGCGCCTACGGACAAGAGATCAGCAAAGATCATTACACAGGCGTCTTTGATATCGTTTTTGTTGATGGCAGGGATCGCGTCAACTGCCTGCGGAACTGTCTTCATGCGCTCAAGCAAAACGGCATTGTGATCTTGGATAATGCCGAGAGAACCCGATACAATCCTGGTTCCGACCATCTCTTGCAGCATGGATTTAAGCGGCTTGATTTTATCGGAATGGGGCCGGTGAATCTTGAGGCGTGGTCGACGGCTGTGTTTTATCGCGAAAAGAACTGTCTTGGGCTTTAAGGCATTTCGTTAACTGAGTCACCAATTAGCGTTTTGGATTGTACATGCAACACGTGAAGCTTAATACCATCGATCTCCGTACACACCCCATACTTGATGAGCGCTGGCTACAAAACGTCATCGCCGAAGATCCATCGATCCTCGGTTTAGGCGATGTCGTACTCCGCGATAGGGAGCGCATTCATCGGGGTTTAGGAAGGCTCGATCTTCTTCTTCAGGATGCCGAAGGTCATGGCCGATACGAAGTGGAGATACAGCTTGGCGCAACCGATGAGTCGCACATTATTAGAACGTTGGAATATTGGGATATCGAAAGAAGGAGATATCCAAAGTACGACCATGTTGCGGTTATTATTGCAGAGGATATCACAAGCCGTTTTCTCAATGTTGTTAGTCTTTTTAATGGCTTCATCCCTTTAATGGCGATTCAGGTGACGGCGATTGAAACGGCAGAAGGAGTTGGGCTTCAGTTCACCAAAGTATTGGACACTGTGCGCCTTGGCTTTTTTGGTGATGACGAAGAGGTTGTTGAGCCAGCGGATCGACAGTATTGGGAAGCGAAAAAAGCTGCAAAACAAACAGTTGAATTAGCAGATCGTATTTGTGAGTTGGCCAGGACATTCACGCCCTCAGCAACGCTGAACTATAATCGCCACTACATCGGTTTCAATGTGGATGGGCGTATAATGAATTTTGCAGTGCTGCGTCCAAGAAAGAGCGTCTTGAATCTCGACATCAAGCATCCGCAAGTTGATGAGCTTGACGCAGCATTAGATGAATCCAGTCTCGATGTTCTGGATTACGATAAGCGTTGGGGGGGCGTATCGAATCAAGTTGAATCAGCAAGATATCGAGGCGCATCAAGCGTTGATCACGGATTTACTTAGACGGGCCTTCGAGAACCGAAAACGTAGCTAAGAACAATACCAGGCACGGACCACGAAATGCCGATCAGGTGATATCCAGAGAGATCGCCAGTCACCCTGACTCGCGGACTCCCGGCTCAGTGCTCTGCTATTCTTCCAGCGTCATGTCTGTCTGGCGATCAGGTCAGATGGCAATATCCAACGACCTCAAGCAGGCTGAAATCGCCGCCCACCAACGCCAAGGCACCGAAACGGTGCATCGTCGGCGTCGTGCTGTTGGCTGATCCTGCCGGTGAAACCAACCTATCGATCACGGCCGCCGGCCTCACATCAGGCTGGCCATCTAGTTCCCCGCCGAACGGCTGATACGCGCACCGAATGTTGCCTGGTCGACCGCTGGCTGATCGGACTAAGTCACAGCTGCTCGCACTGGAGGCCAGCATGGACGAGATCAACAACCCGCATGAAGGGATTGGTGAACTGGCCTGTTATTCTGGAAGAAAGTCAGCCTTGAGCACTTCGTCGACGCAATAGGGGCATGCGAAAGGAAACTGATCTTGGTCGATGCCCGTCTCATTTTCAGCCTTGAGCTTGGCTTTTTGATAGGCGGTTTCAAGTTTCTCGCTCAAATAAGGCTTCAAGCTTGGACTGTCCGCGAGCAACTCCTTTATATCGATCCGCTGCGTCGTGATGGTATTACGCCAGCTGCGGGTGCGCTTTGGAACTTGGTATTGCCATTTCAACAAATGCATCAACAGGAGACTGAGTCGATTCACAAGCTCGCGTTTCTCGCTCTTTGCCATGGCTTCTAACTCTTCGGCAAGGTGGTCGATATCGAGCTGATCCCATTGTTGATGGCGCATGAAGTTGGCGTTCTCCAACAGCCAGCCATGAAAATCTTGCTCGTAAGCGGTTAAGTCAGACATGGTTGTGTCTTTCGCCTTGCATTGAATGGATGGGTGTTGCGGGTGATCGCGGCGTCATCCAAGGCTGCAGCGGAGGGCGGCGGCGACCTGATCGTGCTGCACCTCAGTCAGGGGCAGCGGTTGACCACATGGGTCACGGTTGCCCTTGTTGGGCGCGTGTTTTGAGGGTCTGAGTGTAAACGAACGCAGCCGACCCTGCCCATCGACCAGGCGTTGATCGGCATTCAAGATCCGATTTCAACGCGCCTTGGCGGTCTCTAAGGCCAACCAGCCGGCCTCGTGTGGGCCTTCAGAGCCATCGACTCAGATGACTAACGGTTCGGCGTGCAACCGCGCTGGTCGCTGTCCGAGGGCATCGCTCGGACCCTGGCCTGGTATCGCCATCAGCAACAGGGCGGCGATGCACGCGCGCTCTGCTGGGCAGGCATCGCCGTCTTCAACGAGGCCAGCCGATGAGCAACCCGCGCTTCACCCTGGAGCCAACCGCCATCGCGGGCGTGATCGCCCTGCAGCGGCAGCCCAAGACTACGTCGCCGCCGCCAAAGGCAACACCCTGCTCAATGACGCCGGCGTCAAGCCCGACCTGCTCCCCTACGTCTGCGACGCCGCGCCGGCCAAACAAGGCAAATATCTGCCCGGCAGCCACATCTCCATCCGCCCGCCCGCCGCCCTGCGCGATGATCCGCCGAATGAGATGTTGATCTTGCCCTGGAACATTGCCGACGAGGTCAAGGCGCAGTTGGCGGATCTAACAGACTGCGGTACGCGTTTTGTTACTGCCGTCCCCATGCTCAGGATTTGCTAGTCTTGCAGGGACCATAACGGGTTCAAGCTGATTCACGAATGGTTCGCGTTATTCCTCCAATCACGGCCGTCGAAACGATTGCCGAAGGCCCCGCGATTCGGGAATTGCGCCGGTTGCGTCAGCACGATGGGCCTGGCCGATGGCGGAAGAAAAAAGGGATGGCCTTGGTCGAAACGGACGACGGCGCTCATCAACTCGCCGAGATCCACTGGTACGAAGCCCACGGAATCGGCAAGGTAAAAATGAAGGTAAAACGATGGCTCTAGAATTCGTGGTTTGTTTGCGCAAAGACGCCGCCGGCGATCTCTCGGGCGATGATCTCCAGCTTGGCCGCCTCTATGAGCTGGTTGAAAAGGATGCCGGTCATGGGATGCTGCGGATCATCGATGAATCGGGCGAAGATTATCTCTATCCCCAATCCTGGTTCGACAGCGTCGCATTGAGCGCAGCCGCCTCAGAGCAGCTAGCCAAGGCGTTACCGCACCGATAAACCATGGAGCCCCGCATCCCTTACACCCAACCCTCCATCACCGATCTGGAGGTGCGCTACGCCACTGATGCCGCTGCCAACGCTGCATCGGCACCGAGGAGGTCAAGATTCGGCTGAGCGATCTGGCGGAACCCGGGGTGGGTTTCGTGACCGCCGTACCCTCACCCTGCATCTGCTAGGCTCGCGATTCGCCCAACCCATGCACACTCGGCAACATCCATGTCCCCGCAAGCAACGCTTTACGAACAAGACTTCGAGCGCTGGACCCAAGCCCAGGTCGATCTGCTGCGCCAGGGCAGGGTCGACCGGCTCGACATCGATCACCTGATCGCTGAGCTTGAGGAGATGGGCAAGAGCAGCCTGCGCACGCTAGAAAGCCGCTTCATCATCCTGATCGCGCATCTGCTCAAGTGGCAATTCCAGCTCGACACCCTCGCCGCGCAATGGAAGGAGTTCGAAGGCAAGAGCTGGCGCAAGACCATCATCGAGCAGCGCGCCCAGCTCCGGTTCTTAATCGATAAGGCGCCCAGTCTCAAATCGTCGCTTGAACTGGCACGCGAAGAGGCCTATCTGCCGGCGAGACGTTTGGCGATCAAGGAAACCGGCATGCCGCCAGAGACCTTTCCAGCGGAATGCCCCTACAGTGTCAACGAGCTGTTGGATGAGGATTTTCTTCCGACCGAACAGCCATGAACTCCCGCATCCCCGACACCAAGCCATCCATCATTGATTTGGATGGCTGCTATGCTACCGATGCCGCTGCCAACGGCTGGGGTGAGTACGGCGGCGCCATCTGGGGCGCGATGGGCTGATCGAGGTCGGCTGCGGCAAAGGCTCTTTTCTTGAACGGCTACTCGCGCGTGGTGTCGGCATACGCGGCTTTGATCCGGCTTACGAAGGCAACCACCCGGCAATCGAACCTCGTGCGTTTGACCCGCAAGTCGGCCTGACCGCCGGTGGTGCTGCGCCATGTGCTGGAGCATCTGCAGACTCCGTTTGAATTCCTGCGGCAAGTGCGCGACGCCAACGGCGGCGCTGGGCTCATCTACATTGAGGTGCCCTGCCTGGAGTGGATCGGCCAGCAGCGCGCCTGGTTCGACATCTTCTATGAGCATGTCAACTATTTTCGGCCCAGCGACTTCCGTCGCCTCTTTGGCGAGGTTGTCGCTGCAGGGCATCTGTTTGGCGGGCAATATCAGTATGTGATTGCTGAGTTGGCTTCATTGCGGCGACCCTTAGCAGAAGACCAAGACGCCTTCCAACTGCCGGATGACTTCCTTTCATCATTAGCAGACCGCAGACTGCGGACTGCGGACGGTTGCCGGTTGGCGTCTGGGGCGGTGCCTCCAAGGGCGTCATCTTCGCACTGCTGCGCGAACGTCTCGGACAACCCGTCGACGTGGTGATCGATCTGAACCCGGCAAAACAGGGCCTTTACCTGCCAGCGACCGGCCTTCGGGTGCAGGCACCCGAAGCAGGACTCGCCAAGTTGCCGGCGGGTTCTCCGCTCTACATCATGAATTCCATCTACGCCGACGAGATCAAAGCCATGTCAGGCGGCCACTACAACTACATTGGGATCGAACATGACGGAATTTGAGCAAGCGGTTCGAGCGCGACTCCAGGCGGTTGAACACAACGACGGCCTGATGGCTGCCGGTCAAGCCTGCATGCAGGCGACCATCTTGTCGATGTCTTCCTACAACTTCTTCTGGCAAGGCCGGCCCATCATCCAATACCCCCAGGATATGATGGCGATGCAGGAGCTGATCTGGCGGATCAAACCCGACCTGATCATCGAAACCGGCATCGCCCATGGCGGCTCGCTGATCTTTAGCGCCTCCATGCTTGCCCTGCTGGAGTACTGCGATGCGGTGGAGCAGGGCAAGACACTCGACCCAACCCGACCGCAACGGCAGGTCATCGGCCTCGACATCGACATCCGCGCCCACAACCGCGCCGCCATCGAAGCTCACCCCATGGCCAGCCGCATCCAGATGATCCAAGGCTCATCCATCGCCCCCGAGATCATCGAACAGGTTCGAGCTGCGGCTCAGGGCCACGAACGCATCCTGGTCTGCCTGGACTCCAACCACACCCACGATCATGTCCTTGCGGAACTGGAAGCCTACGCCCCACTGGTCACTCCCGGCAGCTACTGTGTGGTGTTTGATACCATCATCGAAGACCTGCCGGCGGACCTGTTCCCCGACCGCCCCTGGGGACCGGGCGATAATCCCAAGACCGCGGTGCATGAATACCTCAAGACCCACCCGGAGTTCGAGATCGATAAACAGATCGACCACAAGCTGCTGATCAGCGTGGCGCCGGATGGGTATTTGCGGCGGGTTGGCTGACTTTTTTCTAAAGGAGGGTGTTCCGTATGAGCAGCCTGCAAATGATCGTTAAACAGCATCAGGTAAGGGCTGCGCAATTCGCGCCAGAGTCCTTTGATTGGAACAAACGCAAAGCGAAGTGGTTGGCATCGCTTCGGCAACTCATCGATCAGTTGCGCCAATGGTTGATGGACGCCGGCGTCCCGGGGGAAGAGATCATTGCGACCCGGCATTCTATTTCCGAGGAAGGACTTGGGGATTACGAAGCTCCGGGGCTTGAAGTCAAAATCGGCCGGCTCCTGGTGACCTTCGTACCGGTTGCCAGCAACGTCATTGGGGGGGTCGGGCGTGTCGATGTCACCGGACCCCGCGGCGAAGTCAAACTGATCGCCGATACTGTACAGCCTGTCGTTGACGGGGAGCCTGATCCGTCTTGCGATGACCGCGAATGGCTCTGGTTGGCCTATCCAGACCGATCACGACGAGGTGGATTTCCGCTTGATGAGAATGGGTTGGCCAAGGTGCTAGAGGTCGTCCTTGGTGATGCATGAGCGATCCAATCTTTCCCGACATTGATGGGGCTTTCAATTGGTACATTGCGACCAAGGATGCAATCCATGGACTCCGGGCGGCCGTCCAGTGCGGGGCCGTGCTCAGTGAAGAGCTTGACAATCATCTCCACGGCATGACGCAGCGTGAATGGCAAGCGTACCGGCGACGACTCAATGTCAGGCATGGCGTTTTTGCAACCTTGGCGCTCTTTGCGGCGTGCGAAGGCGGGATACGACGAGATTTCGAGTGGCGCGCGATGGGGGCGTGTTGCGGAAGATGTCGCGGTTGAGCGCGTTTATGATTTGCTGTGTGGTATTCGGGAGAAATGGTACGCTGCGGTCGCCGATTTCCGTGGGTTTTAAAATCGGCATCGCCCATGGCGGCTCGCTGATCTTCAGCGCCTCCATGCTCACGCTGCTGGACTACTGCGACACCGCCGAGCAGGGCAAGACACTCCACCCAGCCCGACCGCAACGGCAGGTCATCGGCATCGGCATCCGCGCCTTGAATAGAATGCGAATCCTTCATGAATTCGACCCGAGGATCACGTGACAATGTATGCGATAGAATTTGAAGCGGACCTGAAAGATGGCGCCCTCAAGATCCCCGATGCTTACAAATCGCTCACCGATCAGCATGTCCGTGTCGTCATGCTGTTCGAGAGCCAAAGTGGTGATCCGGAACTACGCGCCATGTCCAACCATTCTGCGGCAAGGGTGCAAGAGTGGTACGAGAAGATCGAGGATGAGGTATGGAAGTAAGCCAGGCCGAAGTCGTTCTGTGCGAGTTTTACTTTTCCGACCTCAAGCAAAACAAACTGAGGCCCGTCGTCGTCTTCAAGGATAATCTGCCCTTTGAGGATTTTGTAGGAATACCGATCAGCAGCCGGCTGGACAGCTTGAAAGACGATGAGGTTGTGATTGATCAGTCGGATTTCACCATGGGCTCGCTTCCCAAACGCTCGAAGGTGATCGACCTGGACCCCAAAGAGGTCCTGGCGAGACACGGTGTCGGCGTTCGACAGTGTGGTCAGCCTTGCCCAAGGCTTGCCGGTTCTCCTTGCTGCTGCATACGGTGGCTAATGCTTAAACGCAACCTCATCGTCAATGGCAGCCCCGCCGAACTGCAGGCTTGCGCCTGTGGTGACGCCCAGCAGACATGTTCTCCGGGCGCAGACAGGGTGCCTTCACGATGAACGAGCACGAGATCACGCAAGCGCCGATGCAAGCCCGCGTTGAGGATTGCGGTAAATCTCAGAGGTCATTCCAGACGTCCTCGGCGGGATCGGCCAGGTCGTCTTGGGCAAAGCCGGTGGCGGATTGCAGATCGGCCAGCGCCATGGCCGATGCGGGGATGGCGTCGGCGTCTTCCAGGACAATGACGCGAATGCGGGCGCTGGGCGGGCGCGGGATGCGCAAGGCCATGTGGCCGTCTTCACCAACCGTAAGGCGTTGTTCAGAGATAGGCATCGAAGATACCGGCCTTTAACGTGGATCTCAGCGTCGTCGGACTGCTGGCTGAGCAGGCGCAGGGCGTCGAGCAGATGCACGGTGCCCATGAGGATGGTGGCATAGGTCTCGACCGGCTCGGAATACGATAGGCGCACCAGCGGTTGCGCCGCCAAGTGAAAGAGGATGTCTGGCTCGGTGGCGAGCACGCGCGCGGCTAGGGCGTTGCGGTCGCGGATGTCTAGGATGTAGTGTTCGAGACGGTCGGCGAGGCCGAGTTGGTCGAACAGCGCCGGCTGGGTGTTGGGCGGCAGCGCAACACCAACGACTCGGGCACCGAGCATCAATAGCTATTCGCAGAGCCAGGCGCCCTTAAAGCCGGTATGGCCGGTGACAAGGACGGTTTTGCCGTTGTAGTGGGTCGAGAGGTCCATTGGGGTTGATGCGATTGCGACGCTGGGGCTTTATACCGCTTCAAAGCGGCCTTGCAGGGAAGAACGCGGAAGCAGGCCTTTGTTAACGAGCAAGGTTTCGACGACGCGTTCGCCCACTTGGAAATGCCGTGCTGCGGCTGTGATGTCGTCGTCGTCGGGGCAGTCGGTCTTGAGGAACGCGAGCAACGCGTTGAACGGACACAGCAGGCTTTGTGCAAAAGCGCGTTGGAATTGTTGTCGTGCGGTATTGGTGTCGGCCAGCGGGCCAAGGCGATCAGCGGGAGCCCAGAGTGCGTCGCCAAGGGCACGGCAAAGCTCGAAGCGCCGGGCTTCTGGCCATTTTGCCCGCAAAGCGATGGTTTGGGGGGCGTTTTGACCTTGGTCGAGCAAGCGGAGTCCGTAGCGGAGTGGTTCGCGACCGGCTGCTGATTGAAAGCTCTTGGTCTGAGTGCCCAAGAGCTCGGCGAGCTGTTTGTTGCTGATTGGGCCGCGCTCCATGCCGATGACGCGACGTGTGTGTTGTGCGGCTTGCTCGGCAGCCACCCAGGCTGGCTCGGCCGGCTTGTGCTGGACAATCGGCAACTGGGGTAACAGTTCCGAAAAGTTGCAGCGGTGTCCGGTTGCTCGGGCCGCCTGCAACGCGCGCTGGAGTGCCTGTGGGGCTGCTTCTGACGGTTCTGCCGCAACCGCTTCCTCAATGGCTTCCAGGCCGTGGTTGTTGGCGAGGGCGTCAAGGGTTTGGATCAGTTCATCAGGGGCTTGATCCGGATCGCAGCCGAGCCTTGCCTCAAGCCGCCGCCATCGGGCTGCGTCCGGGTCTGCTCGCTCTTGGCGAAGCGCGCTGATCAGCGCGCGCAGCGCTTGGCTGTCTTGCTGGGGACCCTCTTGTCGGGCGATGCAGTGATCGAGGAAATGATCGACTTCACGCTCGAAGTCTGCTGCAGGGATATAGAGCAGGGCGTCGGTCAGGTAGCGGACCGGACCGACCACCCCGACGGGGTCGGCTTGGCTGAGCAAGCCGATGCGATCGAGATCGCCCCAGAGGCAGAGTCGCGGCCAGCTGTAGCCTCCACCAACGCCGGCGATGTCATGGGCGAGGCGCCAAGCCTCTGTGCTCGGTGGGTTGGGGGGAGTCGTTTCCCAGCGCAGTCGCCACCAGTTGTCGCAGAGCCAGAAGGCAAGGGGCTGCGGCGCTGCGAGCACCGCATCGTCGTGCTCGCGGCCTTGTTCACGAATGAGGCGGGTAAAGATCGTCTCGCCAGCGGCGATGCGGATGCGGTGCGGATCGCTCGCGCTAGCGCCCTTGAGTGGTTCGATCTGGATGTCAAAGACTTTTGTCATGATTTGAAACCATAAAGATCACGACAATTCGCGGCGGCTTGCTGATCGATCGCATCACCATGGAGCATGGCCCAAGCGAGGAATCTTTGATAGACGGCGTGAGTAATCGGCTCGCTCGGTCGAAGGGGATAGCCGTGATACTCGTGTTGCTCGGCATTGGTGATACGGCCTTCGAAGATCCAACCCTCGTCGCTGATGGTCCAGATCACGCGCGTCGACGCGGCGATGAGGCCTGCTTGGATGCCACGCTTGAGCAGCCGAGTAAGATCGCTGAGTTGGTCTTTGGTAAACCCTGCATGTGTATCGCAGAGGGTGCTGTCGCCGCGTGGTTTGGTGTAGCGGGGCAATCCAAATGCTTGCGGCGCTGCTTTATGTTTCGGGTGGCCGCGATAGCGGGCCGCTTTGCTGAGTTGCTCAAGCACTTCGGGGTCTGGCGAAGGGGCGAGCGCACGCCGCAGATTGTCTGATGATCGCGGTGGCAAATCAATGCGCGGTTTCGGTCTTTTCACGCGAAGTTCTTCAAGTGGTCGATGTGCAGCTTGCTCTTGGCGTCCGGGCAGATGATGGCGCCACCTTCACAGGTGTTGAAGACCTTGGCGGGAATTATGAGGGACGGACCACGTTAACGGTCGACTGCCACGAAACCATTGAAGACAGGGTGAACAGACCCAGCCTCTGGGGTTGAGGGCGTGTTGGCTGGCCCTTGCTGCAGGTGTCTACTGAGACGCCATCGGCTACACTGGACCCATGAGCGCCGACACCCGCCACCCCTCAGACAAAGACCCCCTGCGCCTCTGGCATCGCGCCTTCGGCATTGCGCTGATGGATGTCTTCGCCGAGGCACCCTGGGCCGTTGAATAAGCCCTCACCGCCTGGGTGCTCGACGAACTGATCGGCCACGACGTCAACTACCGCAAGCAGCGGCTTGCGGGCGATGGCAAGCGCCACCCGCTCGATGCCTTCGGCCTCTATGCGGTGGCCACCCGCTATCCCGAGCAGCTCACCCGCGCGCATTCGCTCCGCGCCACCGCCTGGGACGGCGTCTACGATCTCCCCTGGGGCGGACATCAGGTGCGCGTGATCGTGCTCAACCGCATCGAGAAGCACCCCCGCAATGCCGCCTGGGAACT
>NZ_JAYESN010000124.1:0-11019 GCF_034860625.1 Lamprobacter sp. | reverse complement strand
ACTGTCGACCACAGAGCGGGACGGCTTCCAACAGCTCATAACCCCTCATGGGGATTCGGAACCCATACCGATCGACACTCATCTAGGTTTAACGGTATCCTCATAACCCCTCATGGGGATTCGGAACAACTCAGAAATTCCCCACTGGGTTGAATATTCAGCCTCATAACCCCTCATGGGGATTCGGAACCCGCGGTGGCTGCTGCGGCCAGCGCTGGGGCTTTCGTGGCTCATAACCCCTCATGGGGATTCGGAACGCCTGTACACGACGCTGCGCTGGTACGTCTCAACCGGCTCATAACCCCTCATGGGGATTCGGAACTTGGTTGCACTTCTTGCGCACGGCGCCCGAGGCGGGCTCATAACCCCTCATGGGGATTCGGAACGCTCGTTTTAGCTGGGATATTTAGGCATGTCTAGCCCTCGAAAGTCGCTAAGCGCTTCCGCAGCCCAGAACTGTGTACGTCGCAACTGTTCGGTAGAGACTTCAGCTGCGGTCGAAGTGATGGTCACAAGACGCCGTAGTCGCTCTTGTGGCGCCTGTCCTCTGTGCGAGCAACCTCTCCTTTTCCGGCTGCTGACTTGACGAGGTGGGTCACTTCAACATTCCTACGATTTGCTGCAGTAATTTCAGTCAAACGATCTTCAGGAATCATCATCTCGCTGAGCTCTCGGCGCAACCGAACTGCATCTGCCTCGGTGATATCACCAGTAAAGACCGAGTATTGCTCGTGGTTTAGGTATCGCCGCAGCAATTTCCGGAAACGATTTGTTCGCTTCGCTTCAACATCATAAGTAACGAGCATGAACATCGCTAAGGCTGCCGCTTGAAAGATTCGTACTCAGAGACCTCAAGTACCTCTCGCTCCAGCGAGAGCGCTTCGCGATAGATCCACTGACGATAAGAACGCTCTCGCAGTTGCTCTTCCAGACGCAGTGCAAACTGCTCGGCGACGTGACGTCGACCCGTTTCGGTCAGCAAACAAACGCCATCTTTCTCGTCGAACCAGTTGTCAGCGAGCATGCCGCGACGGGCCATACGAAAAATGAGCATGTCGACAAGGACGGGCTTGAAAGGCTCCGCAAGGTCAAGGCACAGCGAGGCTCTTCCTTGACCTGGGCTATGCAAGACGGCGAAGGTCTCTTCAAGATGAGTCTTGCTCGTCTCGTGACGGACAACGGCATAGGTGAGCTGATTAAGGAAAGAAAGCAGACAGTTAATAGGATTGTTCGGGGGGCGGCGTACACGCGGGGTGAAATCCAAGGATGTATGGATGTGCTTCCAGCCGCTGTAGTACCACTCATGCAAATTGCCCTCAACACCCATCAAGGTCGGGCTGTCGCAAGCCTGACCAATCTTTGCTGTCAACCGTTGCATGCTGTCGATGATCGGTACCAGTGACTTGGCACCGCGATAGCGGTAGTAGCGCAGATTGGCCAGCATGTTGTGGGCGGCACCACGTACAATCTCGCGCGCAACAGCAAGACGCCTAGCGTCATTGAGCAGGAGCCGCGCTTGAGCGAGCTTAACGACCCCAGCGGGATTGCGGTTGATCGGCTCGAAACAGCCTTTGAAGTAGCCGTAGTAGTCGAATACGGATAGCCGTACACCGTGCTTGCCGCACAAGGTCAGCAGGCGGCTGTTCAAGCGGGTCTCGCCGAGTAGAACCAGGTGGCGAATTGCTTCGATTGGCAGTGCTTTGACCTTACCGTCAAGGGAGATCGACAGCGTGTTTTCACGCTGCTTCAGGATCGCATCACGGGAGACGAATAGAGTTTCCATCAGTCATATCCGCAGAAGGAGGCCAGAGAGCAACTGGCACAGAGTCCAATGCGCGGCACGCTCGGTACGCGTTGTACCTGGGTCAGATGCTCAAGTCTTAGGCTGTCGCTCCAGAGCCCATCAAGGAGAGAAGCGTCGAGGACAACTTCACGCCAGCGCCGGTTCGTCAATACATGCACGCGCCCCGTCCAGGTTCGCTCCGTCGCGATCGAGAGCATGACGGCGTAGAAGCCAACTTGACGATCAACGGCCACGGAAGCCCCTCCCGTGCCTTTGTTCTCGAAGACAATGGCCTGTTTCCAGTCAACCCGATCTGGCGCAAGCCCGAACAGTCCAACAGTGGACCGGTCGCGTTTGTAGTGTGTCGCCTGGTGAGCTGTCCCTGTAGCGACACGGCTGTTCCACTGCGCAAAGTTGACGCGGTGGAGATACATCCAAGCCCGCCGTTCGCAGAGATTCACATGCTGGAAATGCAGGCCGTGCAGTTCCAAGCGATCGACACGTTCAGAGAACGCTGCTGACTGCATCCACTGAAATGTCTGGGTCATGGCCGGGAACGAGACCTGTGAGTTTGACAAGCTTTTTGGCGGCATCGAGCACTCCGGGATGATCATCCCAATCGATCGCATAGTGATCGACTTGCTCGATCTCGCCGCACCAGGCATCGATCAAGCGACTGTCAAATGGTAATGAACGGGTCTCGGCGGTATGTGGGAAGTGGCATATCCAGCGGCGCTGGACGTTGCGATCCGGCTCGTCACGCCAGTAATCGTCAACACTGCCCTGGATATGAATGTCATCGTCAACTAACGGGAAGCGCTCAAGCACACTTGTCTCGCGCTTCAACCAAACTTCCGGATAAGCAAAGGCCTCGCCGCGCTCATTGACCACACGAACCTTGCGCTCGATGGTGCGCAAATCGAAGGCTTGGGCACGAAACAAGCGCAGCCAAGGTTCGACATGCGGCGCAAGGCGAGGGTCGTCAGTCAGGGTTTTGACCGCCTGCTCCAATCCGTAAAGCGTCTTCGCGGTCTTGGGGCGATGCTTGAACAGGTGCTCGCGCCGGTGCCCGCGGTTGCTCGGATGGTCCATCAACACATTCCAGTACAGGCCGGCACACCAAGCAGCGCGTCCTGAAAGCTGACCGAAGGTGCCGGCAGCCATCGCTCGGTTGCTGTGCGAGACGGCGGCTTGGCTCAATACCGTCGTCAACTCCCCGATGCTCAGTCGCTTTCCATGATGAGCTTGCACCCAGTCGCGCAGGCTGCGCAGCCAAGGGTCACGCCGTGTTCGCCGATCGTCAAGACGCAGAATTACGCGCCCGTCAGCCCCGCGCCGGGCCGCGCGTCCGTAACGCTGCAGGAAGTTCATCGGCTCAAAGCCCGGCTCCATGAGCATCAAATTCGCGTTACGGAAGGTCACGCCCATTTCGACGCTGGCGGTGGCCAGGATCAGACCATAATGCAAAGGATCGCATTTGCGGCCAATGGCAAACCCAGCTTGATGCAAGCCCTGGGCGATACTGTCGCGCACACTGTTAACGATCAGCACATGAGAAGGATCGATTCCACCCTCGGGGAACAAGCGTGCGAGGACTGGAAGATCCTTTTCCAAGGCGGCGAGCGAGTCATAGATCACGACCACTTGCCGGTTAGCCTCAAGCTCGGTGCAAATGTCCTTGATGTGCGCTTGGATCAGCTCGCGTAGGCTCGGTGCGGCACTCAACGTGAGTACGACATCCCCATGCAATGGCCGACCCTCTGGGACCAAGTCTTCGCGCAGTATGGCGACCTGCTCCTTGTCGAGCCCGATCTGCTCAAGCGTCGGCAGGAGATCGAGGGGTGTCGCGGACAAAAAGCTCAGCCTTGCACGGCCGTAACCGGTGCCACTCTCGTGCTCGGCAGTGACCAGTCGCGCGAACAGGGCCGCCAGCCCAAAGCCGCGCGCTTCGATGGTATGAAATTCGTCGAGGACGATATGGTCGAAATCGACCAACAGATCAAAGACACCCGCGCTTGCCTGACCGGTCTCCACCCTACGGCGCACCAGCAGCGCGCTGACCACCTCGGGTACCGCAACGATCATCTCGCCATCGCGGCTTCCGGGCTTGAGCGCTTGCATCTGTCGTAACCGCAAGCCATTGATGTGCACGATGCCCTGTGCCTTGAGGTCTGCGGTCTGATCGGAACTCCACAATGTGACAACACCGCAGGCACGGGGCTTACCCCAGCCAGCAGCGATCAGATCCTGCACCAGCCCGCTGGCGAGGTTCTGGGCCAATCGCCGAGTGGGTACGATAAACAGCACCCGCTCACCTCGATCACGCAGCGCGCGCTGGAACGCGTAGCTCTTCCCCGCACCTGTCGGCGCCTCGGCGACTCGAACCCGGTGGGTGTCCTCAATTAGCGCCTGTTGCAGCGGTGAGAGCCCATCGTCGCCTTGCGCCACGCAGTGCTTGACGATAGTCAGTTCCATTGCGCAACCTCCTCAGCGGCCTGGCCAAGTGGCATCGGGGCTGTTAGCTGCAGTGGATAGATCAGGAAACGCTGTACGGACAGTGCCCGCTCGAACTGCATGGCCGTCCAGGCATTGAGGCGCACGCTATCAATCGAGTCGTCACGTTCGAGTTTGACCAAGCCGTTGCGATGCAACCCGATGCGGATGACCAGGCTGTCCTGGCCGGTGTCCTTAAACGGGTCAACACCAAACAAAGCGCCCCGAAAGACCGCCTCTGGCGGCACTTCCTGTGTGGTCCAGAACTGCTTGAGATTGCCCTTGTAGACAACATCACGTAGTTTTTTCGGGAATCCGCCCTCTTCTTCCAGATTCAAACGACGTGCCAGGGGCGGCAAGAGGCGCGGTGCATCGGCCATCAGCACCGAAGCTCGCCAAGGCATCGCGAGCAGATCACGCCGATAGTCCTTGGGCGGTAAGGCGCCCCAAGGGCGAACATAGCCCAGTGCACTGGCCAGGCCGAAACAAACGGCATTGTCGCCAATCAGCTCTGGCAGAGTTGCCGTACCCCCCTGCACCGCCAGTGAATGGTATGCAAAGGGAGTGAGCGTGGTCGCGCGCAACCCGATGATAGTGTTCATTTCCCAAACCAACCATCGAAGAGCGTGACCATCGCTGTGGCGGTGTCTCGATACGCCTGCTCCAATGCGCCACCTGGGATATTGAACTCTTGGATCAGCGACTCGACCCAAGCCTGCACATCGGCAGCGGGGATGCTGGTCTTGTGCAGCGGGGCAAGTCTTTCATCGATGGCTCGTGACAGGCTAGTCACATCGCTGACCTCGCCGCCACCAACTGCCTTGATCAGCTCATAGGGTGAGGTCTCGGGTTTCTCGAACAGATCGGCATAGATGCCGACGAAGTGCGTCCGCACATTGATCCCGGTGACGGCCGTCTGACCGCCGTAGCTGCCAGCCAATCCGACGGAAAGCAGCAGATGTTGGAGGCCGATCGGCGGCAGGAGTTTGCCGCGCGTGGAGAGCACCTGAACTAGTAGAGTACCGGGATTGATGAAATGGCGGCTGAACAGATTGTCAGTGTTTTTCTTCGCGTCGGAATCCCACAGGGTTCCATCTTCAAAGCCTCGATTATGGAAACTCTCACCAACACAAAAGTATTTGGGCTTTAGGCTCAAGGCATCGGAATAATTCACCGCCGCACGCACCGGGAGCACCTTGCTGTCATGGTTGGCGGAGTCACCAAACACCAATGTGTTCAGGTCAAAAGACTCCGAGGCCTTACTGCCTTTAGGGATTGCGGTGCGGTTTTGCGGATAGCGCCCACCCGCATTCATCGCGCGCAGAATCTGCAGCGCGCGACCTCGCTCCGGGTATTTGAATTTATTTGGGACGGCGCGGACATAGGTTTCGTTGTTGAACTCGATGTCAGTGATTTCTTGTTCGGCATTGCGAATCACCAACGGTGCGATGGCTTCGCGCAGCACGACTACCGAGACACTGCCTAGGTTCTTGCGCTTGGGATGCAGGTAGCTGTTCTTGTCACCTTGGCTCTCTTCAAGCAATTCGCTCAGCTGGGGCAGATAGGCATTCAGGCGTTCCATGGGATCGCTCCGTTCAAGTGTTGACTGTCACTGTGGCTGCGGCATCCGAATTTGCATCGGCCTTCGGACGCGGCGCGGTCAGGAAGGCCATGCGGTAGATGCTGGCCAGGATCTTTCGATTGCCTTGCGAGGGGGGACGACCGTTGAGGACACCAAACCAAAGGTCATTCACGAAACGGCGGGCAAAAGTCAGACATTCGTCGGTCAAATTGACATCATCACGCTGCTGCCTCGCCGCCGCTTTCTGTTTTCGCACGAGGTTGGTGTCCAATTCACCAGCGATTGCCATCCTCAGCGATTCGGCATCACGCTGGCCCAGCTTCCACGCTGCGATGGCCGCGCTCAGGCTTAGATTGAATGTCAACAACTCCTCATTGGCTGAGGCATCCCAGCGCGGTCGTTGCTGAATGCGGGCGGCGGCTCGACCTAGCTCGACGAGCGGGGCATCGGTCTTGCTCATAGCGTTCTCCTTTAACAGTTGCTCGAATTCACGCCGGAAGCGGGCACCCCGATCCGGTTGCCCATCTTTGGTTGCGTCATGGAGTTGTGCCCATGACAGGCAGATTGCGCCGAGTCTGGTTTCCCGGCGCGCATAGCGATCAAAGACCTCGAACCCGAGTCCGTTCGTGTTCAGGATCAGCTGCGCTGTTTCTAGCTGTCGCAGTGCGTCCGGAAGTTGCTCGAGACGCAACCGACTCCCGCCGATCAAATCGGCGAGCCGACGGGGCATGGCATCGAAGGCGAAAAACGCCTTCTCCTGGGTTGGAAGCCCTCGGAAGAGATGAATCGGCCGCCCAACACGCAGCGCGGCTCGCAAGAGCAATCGCAGTTGGTCGACCTGATCCTCGGTGCGATCTTGGATGCGCTCGAAGCGCGCAACGCGGTAACGACGCCTATAGACATCCAATCCGTGATAAACGACGCCCTTTGCGGGCTGCTCGCGGGCCAGGTCGTAAACCGACAGGGTGTTAAAGCTTTGCTCGTTGTTCAGTGCCAACGCTGCGAACAGACCTGTTGTCGACGGCGATGACAGCAACGTCGGAATGCCGTCTGGCTTGCCCTTTATGGACGCATGCACGGACCCACGAAAGCGATGCTCGACATAGGACACGGGCGAGATATGCGTTTCACCAAGCGCCGAATCGATTGCTTCTAATCGCCCTTCGCGTCCAGAGAAGGCGGACTTCTTGAGCTCATAGAGCTGATCCGCCGAGGCGAAGGTTGCGCTGTTTGCAACCGGGGTATCGGTAAAGATGCAGCGCCTTGTCCCCGCTTGTGCCTGACAGATGGATGTCGCATTGAGGCGTTCCCTGAAATGCCGGGCAACGACTTCGATGAGGTCGTCTCCATCGCTTTCGATGGTGTCGCGTAATCCGCGACCGCTCTCGGTCCCTTCAAGCCAGCCCTGCAGAAGGCCATCAGCGCCCCAGACACGCGTTTCGAGCTCGGCGTCATCGACGGCTAGACGCATCGCCCAAAGCGCGGTCATTGCTCGCCGTGAAGCAGCATCTTCGATCTCTGAAATCCACTCTGGGCGTTCCTCGCTCACCATCTCGATGAGCGCCTGCTCTCGCTGCGCGTAATCCGGTAGCTCCTTGACCTGTTTATGGCTGAGCAGCAACACCAAGTGGCCTGCTTGCCGCAGTAACCGCTGCGCATCCTCTGAAAGCCGCTCGGGTGCCGGATAAGGGGTGAGTGTTTGGCCTGTGGCCTTTGGCCAGCTCGGTCCAAGACCAATCTCGCCGAGTAGAGCATCGAGCTGCGTCGTGATGTCATCGCTGGCAAGGCTCGCCTTGACGAGAAAAAGCCGACCAAGCTCGCGATCCGGCAAATCAGTGCTGGCCATAAAGTCGACGAGCATGTCGTGACTTGGCGCAGCATCCAGAATCTCCGGCGTCCCGCGATTAGAGATATTGACGCGCATCCCAAATAACTTTCGGGAGAGGAAGGAGCAGACGGCTTTGATCGCTCGCGCCTTGATCTCCTCGGCGCGTGCCGCTGGTATCAGCATCAACAAGCGCCCGTCTTGATGAACCTCGATCAAGGGCGGCACAGGCCAACAGCTTGAGGAAATCGCGCGCTGAAGCTCATCAATCAGGAACGGGTGATGCGGATCGAAGAGATCTACAACAGCCCAATCTCGCAAGAGATCCCCAGAGAGACTGCGCTCGGATCTCAAACGCTCAAGCACCGCATCGATGCCGTCTTTGAGCCACAACCCATCCAGCTTGTCAGCAAGCGCGACATAGGTCATCAACTGCTCAATCTGCCGTGGCGGATAGGTCGATGGCGGACTGCGATGCGCCTGAGTCGCCTCGGCTTGCTCGATGAGGTAGCGCACCTGGTCCGGCGAGAGACTGTCATCTTCGCCAACGAAGCCGTCCAAGCCGTAGCGCACCCACCGCTCGGCGATCTGATCGAGCGGCAGCGCAGTATCGCGTTGCAGCTGCAGATCCTTGTCGAGGTCGTGCATAAAGGCGAGCGCGGCCAAGACCCGCAATTGCTTGCGCAAGGCATCAGGGTCGGCGTCGGGATTGCTGTCTAAAATATCGAGGGTCGCAAACGTTAGCGCGCCACGCACGACAGAGAGCAGATGATCCAGCAGCGTGACATTCGCGCTCGTCGCATAGCGCTCTTGGAGCCTCGCATCGGTCGAGTACCCCCCCTTGCCACTGATGGACATCAACCGCAGAACACGGGTATCGATGATGCGACCTGTCTCGCAGGCGGCTGCCTTTTTCTTATCGATCTCGCCACCTGCACGGTCTTCGAGCACATGAGCCTCGACGACATCACGCATGAAGGCTTCATAGGTCGTTGCGGCCAACTCAGTGGCAGCTTGCAGAACCTCACTCATCGTCCAACCCCTGCTTCCGCCAAGCCGATGCAGCCGAAACCGTTACGAGTCTTCTCGCCGATGCCTGCATACCAGGCGAACAACAGATCTTCACGGCTGCCAGCCAGCACGAGCGGTGCCTGCAGGCCAATGACGAACGCGTTATGGCCGTTACGCATGCGCTTGGTGCTCACCAAAACCGAATGCTTGGGATTAGCGCGCAGATAAAGGCTGTCAGGCTGGACGTTCAGCGCCACAGAGCGGCCTGCCAGCCGGCTCAAACGCGCGTTGATCGCGGCGGAGAGATCAATATCTGCCAAGGATGTATGCCAACGCTTGCCCTTAGCAGAACGGTCGCTAATCGCAAGCGGTGATAGCAGGAGAACACCCAAGACACCAGGATCAGCACAAAATGGCTGTTCTTCGATGACCGATATTGCCCCGGAAAAATCAAACAGCTCTCCGGTGACAGCGCGCGCATACCGCAGTGCGCTCGCGTCGAGCCTATCGAGCACGGGAGCAAGCTCAGTGCTGGCGGTTGAGAGGACGAGGCTATGGACCTGCCCCTCATGGTCCCGATGATGACCAAGTGCAGCAAAGGTCCAGGGAGCGGCTTGAGGGCCGATGACAAGCTCTGGGGATGCACCGGCTGCGATCAGCGCGTTGACGCTGGCATCGTGAACCAGATCAAGGTGCCGGTAGGTCGCCCAGCGACCGCGCTCGAGCTTCAGTCGAATCCTACGCATGAGAATGTCCTTCTGCGATGTGACAGGGAGAGTCTAGCCTATTCAAGCCACCTATGCTAACGCTTACAAGACATGAAGCATGACATGCTAAGGCGATTCGCCTTCATCGAGGCACGCCTACTCTGGGGAGACGGGTTCACCGCAAAGGAGCTCGGCGAAGCCTTCGGCATCGCACGACAGAATGCCCAACACACCATCGAGATGTATCGGCACCAGCATCCGGGCCAGATGCAGTACGACCGACAGCGGCGACGTCATACGCGGAAGGAAGCTTTCGAGACGCACTACATTCGTGATGGCGCAGCGCCCTTTCTGGACTATCAACGCGCCGTTATGCACACAGCGCATTTTTTTGATGAGCCTGACTGGGCCGACCTGCCCTTCACCGATGCCGATGCACTGGTACGGCCCCTCTATGACGAGCAAGCGGTTCGGGTTGTGCTGGAGGCGCTGCGGCTGGAATCAGCGGTTCAGATCGAGTACTGGGCCAAGCAGACGAGCGGTTTCCGGTGTATTTCTCCGCATCAGCTCGTCTATGCTGATGGGCGCTACCATATTCGAGCGTATTGCCACGAAAAAGAAGCCTACCTCGACTTCGTTCTGGCACGGGTCGTCTCTGGGGAGATGAGTAACGCCCCCTGGATACCAGCAACCGGAGACTCTGAGTGGCACGAGCGCACGACGCTAAGGTTCGCGATCAATCCCAGCCTACCAGCGCAAACTCACGCCGCATTGAAGCTCGAATTTCTGCCTAGAGGGCAAGACAGCCTTGTACTTTCCGGCATCCGCAAAGCGCTGGCTTTCTATATCAACCGCCATCTAGGTCGAATCGATCAGCGGTTTGGCATACCGCTCTGGTTGCCGCTTGACTCTGCACCTTGAGCCAGGATCGCACCGTCGAATCCACAAACGTATATCCTCGACAACCTCTGGAATATCCCTGGCTTCAAGCTCCACCCGCTGAAAGGCGCCGATCAGGGCCGTTGGTCGATCTGGGTGAACGGACATTGGCGTGTCACTTTCAAGTTTCGGGAGAGCCATGCATTCGTACTCGACGACGAGGACTATCACTAGATGACCATGCACAACCCCCCGCATCCTGGTGAGTTTATTAGCGAGGTCTACCTGGAGCCGTTCGCCCTGACGGGTCGGCAGCTTGCGGCAAAGCTCGGTGTTGCTCCCTCAACAGTGAACCGAGTTCTGAAGGGCAGCAGCAGCGTCAGCTCCGAGATGGCGCTGCGGCTCTCGAAAGCCCTGGGGCGCAGCCCGGAAAGCTGGCTTGCGATGCAGAATCAGTTCGACCTCTGGCAGGCCCGGAAGTCGATTGATCTCGATGCCGTGGAGAGGATTGAGCTTCGCGTCGCTTAGCACTCAGGGCAAGCCCCGCCAAGGAATCACCTCAACCCCCTCACGCTGATAAGCCTCCTCTCCACCATAGATCAGCCAAGGCGGCAGCGCCCGCTCACCGGCTAACTCTTGCCAACGGTGCAAGCTGCGCAACCAGTTGTTGACCAGCGTCGCCCCGGACTTGATCTCGACCGCACGCAAGCCGGTGCCTTCCTCGAAGAGGACATCGACT
>NZ_JAYESN010000123.1:0-11024 GCF_034860625.1 Lamprobacter sp. | reverse complement strand
TTAATAACCCACCGGGGTAAAGAGGCGCCGCCAGGCGCGGCTCATCAAACGGGGGTTTTCGGTCTCGAAGGCGATGGCGGTCGCGCCGCTGCGGCACAGCCGAGGGTCGGCTATCAGTGTACGTGCGGCTTGCAGCAGGCCGAGATACAAGCGGACATGACCCCGGGCACTCGGGTGCAGATAGGTTCGACCGTAGAACACGTGGCGCTCCTGCCCGTTGTCGGACAGTTCGCCGGGGTAGAGGCTGCCGATGCCCACCAGGGCGCCGGTGGCGTGACGCACCAGAAAGCAGACCTCATCGACGCGCCGTTGCGCTTCCGCAGGCGGCAGCAGTTGCTGCTCCAGCCAGAAGGCGACGATCTCCTCCCGCTCCGGCGCGCTCAGGCGCTGATAGACATCGAGCACGCGATAGCCGGCATGGGTGAACAGCTCGGTGGCCGGGGCTGGAGTGGGCGCCTGATCAGCCTGCTGGTCGGTGGCCTGGCCGTGGTGGGCGCGGAGCAAGGGGGTGGTGAGCGCCACATCGAGCTGTTGGCGCAGGCGGGCCACCAGCCCGCTGCCGATGCCGCGCCGCCGCTGAGCGGGGGCGACGAACAGGGAGATGAGTTCGGCCTGGGGGCTGCCGTCCGCGGCTTGAAAGCGCTCGGCGATGGCGAAGCCGATCAGCTCGCCGGCAATGGCGGCGGACAGCCCCAACAGCTCGCCGCGCGGCGGCTGGCTGGCCCAGCGTTGGCTCAGCGGCGGCGCGGTCATGCGGTCGTAGGGCAGCAGGTTGTCGGGGGTGAGGTTGTGGACGCTTTGGTAGAGCACCGGCTGGCCGCCTGGCTCGGGGCGCGGCAGGCCGGCCACCGGAGCTCGGGTGTGACCGGGGCGCCTGACGGTGGGTTTGGTGATGACCAAGCCGTTACTGCCGGGGAAGCTGACCAAGCGCTCGATGTCATCCTCCTGCAGGCCGAGGGCGCGCGGGCGGCGGGCGCCGGGGATGACCACCAGATCGAACAGCTCTTCGACCAGATTGCCGAAACGCAGCCAGTGGATGACCTCACCGCGGTCGAGATCCACCACCATCAGCCCGCACTGGGCCTGTTGGCCGTCGGCCGCCAGACGCTGCTCCAGCGCCAAGCCGCCGAAGCTGGTCGAGCGCAGTTGCGACAGGCCGATGAGGGCAAAGCGGTCGTGAAAGGCCAGACCACGCACAAAGCCGGGGCCATAGGCGACCGGCACAAAGCGCTCGCCGTCGCGCCCACTGTCTAAATAGCCCAGCTCGCCGCTGCCCGAGTTGAGCAGCCACAGCCGGTCGCGGTACCAACGCGGTGAGTGGGGCATGGATAGCCCGGTGGCGATGATCTGGTTGCTCGGCAGGTGCAGCACCACCCCGCCGTCGTGGCGATGCTGGCGCCAGCCGGCGGCCGTGTCGGTTTGGCTACAGGCGCTCATGTAGGTGGCTTCACCGTCCACCATGGCCAGGCCATTGAGGTGACAGCGGTCTTCAGCCACCAGCTTCTTGATGAAGGGCGGCTGCCAGATGGGGCGGAAGCTGAAGTCGGGGTCGAGGGTGGCCAGACAACTGAAGTCGGTATTGACGAACAGCAGCCGGCCGTCGCGATCAAAGGCCAGATCGTGGGCATTCACATCACCGGTGATCCAGGCCTGACTGGGGACGTAGAGCCGGTCGCCATCTTCGTGGGTCTGACCCGCGGGCAGGCGGTTGCCCAGTTGCCAGATCTGGTAACGACAACCGAGCGTCAGGCGGTCGGTCTCGGGCTGCCAAAAGAGCCCCATGGGCTTGTCGAACAGGCGCTCCTGCACCGCAAGGCGTCCGGGCTCGGGGTTACGGCCGATGAGAAACAGGCGATTGCTCTGGTAGGTGGTCAGGGCCAGGCTGACGTCTTGTTCGGCCAGCCACTGCCACAGCCCTTCGGAGGCCTGCACTTGCAGGCTGGGGGGCTGGGTGGGTGGGGTGGGTGCGGTTGGGGCCGGCGCGGGCTTGGTGTTGTTCATGCAGCGGCCTCCGAGGGCTTGGCTTGAACATGCCGTTGCCACAGCTGACGGTAGGCCGTCTCCAGGCTGGCGACGAAGGCTTGGGGCTGGAACAGCGGGGCGCTGGCGAGCTTGTCTTGCAGCCGGGCCTTGAGCTGGGCCAGGCGCTCGGCATCCAGACCCAGGGCCACGGCTTGCTCCACATAGGCCTCGGGGCTGGCGGCGATCAGTTCGGGCAGCCCGATGCCGTGGCACAGGCTGGCGCCCATGCGCGTGGCGTAGTGAGTGCCGGGACAGGTGAGCAGGGGCAGGCCCATGGCCAGGGCGCCAACGCCGGTGGCTCCGGCGTTGTAGGCCAGGGTGTCGAGAAAGAGATCGGCCAGGCGGTAGCGGGCCAGGTAGTCGGCGTGGGCGCACTTGGCGGCAAAGATCAGTCGCTCGGGGTCAATGCCGGCGGCAGCAGCGGTTTGGCGCAGGCGCTGGTTGCTGCCGTTGGCGCCGCCATCAATCAGCCAGAGCACGCTGCCGGGCACCTGCGCCAGAATGGTCATCCACAGGGCGAAGACCTCGGGTTCGAGCTTGTAGAGGCTGTTGAAGCAGCAGTAGACCAGGCCCTGCTCAGGTAGGCCGGCCTCAGTACGGGCACTGCGGCGCTGGGCGTCGGTGAGTGGGGCTGCCTCAAGCGGCTCGGGGTCGAGGGGCGCACTCCCCCAGGCCTGGGGGAGATGGATCACCTCTTCGGTGTAGTGCTGGACTTGGTCGTCGGGGATCAACTGTTTATCGGCCAGCAGGTAGGGGACGAAGTCGGCCCCGAGAGTGCCGGGGTAGCCGAGCCACTGGATCTGCACCGGCGCGGGGCGCAGGGCCAGCACCAGGGGGCGGGAGTGGGTGGTGTAGCCGGCCAGATCGATGAGGACATGGATGCCGTCGGCCTGAATGCGCTGGGCGATGGCCAGGGCCGGCTGCTGGGAGACATCGAGAAAGTGATCGCACCCCTCGCGCACCTGGGCGGTCCAGGCGTCATCCACTGGAGTGAGGCTGTAGGCGAAGATCTCGAATTCGGGGCGCTGGTGGTGCTGGAACAGGCCGGCGATGAGGGTGCCGACGGCATGGCAGCGAAAATCCGGCGACAAATAGCCGATGCGCAGGCGCGCCGGCGCGGGCTCGGTCGGATAACTGAAGGCTGGTGCCAGTGCCTGGGCCAGCCGTGCCGGACGCTGCGCCTCCTGCTCGGCTAGGCGGTGCAGCCAGTCGGGCGGCAGATCGAAGGCCAGGGCGCTGAGCAGGGGCAGGGGTTCGCCCTGACCTTTATCCAACTGGCGCTCGATGGCGCGGCGCAGGCCTTGCATTCGGGCGTCGTAGTCCGACCAGTCGGCCATGCGGCGACGAATCATCTCGAGGTGCAGGCGCAGTTTGGCGTGGCTTGGGGCGTGCGCTGGACTGCGGTCGGTGGGTGCATCGGCGTCACCGCAGGGGTCTCCAGCGGGAGCCTCGGCTGTGGCTGCGTCAAGGGCTTGCTGGTAGAAGTTGGCGGCAGCGGCGAGATCGCCGAGGTTTTCGTGCAACTGCGCCAGGTTGTACTGGGGCAGATCAAAATCGGGCTTGAGGCTCAGGGCGCGGCGGTAGCTCTCTTGCGCCAGGGTGATGTTGCCCCAGTCTTGCAGGGCCGCCCCCAGGGCGTTGTAGGCTGGGGCGGAGGGGGCGCGGCGCAGCGCTGCCTTGTAGCGCTCGATCGCCTGGGGCATGAAGCCGTAGCGGTGGTAGAGCTGGCCGAACTCCAGCTGGATCTGCGCCTGCGCTTGATCGGGCGCCCCTTGCAAGGCTTGCTGATACGCGGCAACGGCGGGCTGAAACTGGTACTGGGCGGCCAGCGCCTTGGCGAGGTTGTAGTGGGCGAGGTAGAGCGTCGGGTCAAGCGCGATGGCCTGATGGTAGGCGGCGATGGCTTGGTCTACATCGCCTTTCAGCCAGTGCAGACTACCCAGGGTGCTGTGCAGCACGGCCCGTTTTGGATCGAGCTCGATGGCCCGACGAGCGCTTGCCAGAGCGCCTTCCAGGTCGCCGTCGGCCTGCAGAGCGTTGGCCAGATTGTTGTGGGCGGGTACGCAATCGGGCTGGAGACGGATGGCCTCGCGGAAACAGTCGATCGCTCTGGCGGTATCGCCCTGCTGGCGTGCTTGCCGGCCGGCGTTGAGCGGGGCCGCTGCCAGGGAGGTGGTTAGGGGGTGACCAGGGGGAGCGGCGTCTTGCGCTATGCCGCAAACCGATGCCGAGGCACCGTTGTGACCGGCCAGGACATGGGCGGTCGGTGGGTTTCTGGTCTGGGCCATGCCAACCTCTGCTGCACGTTTTTTTCTGCAGTAAAGGTTAGCGAAACCAGCAGCCTATAGGCTGTCAAATGCTGTCGTTAGCTGTCAAAAGCTGTCATTTTGGGCGAGAAAATGATCATTCCACGCGGATGGCGGCGGCAAAGAGGTAGCCCCTGCCCCGTGCGGCGCGGATCAGCGGGGCTTGGGTGGCATCGGGCTGGATCTTGCGGCGCAGGCGGCTGATGGTCAGCTCCAGGCGGCGGTAGTCGTAGTCCTGTTCATCGTGGCCCAGAGCGTGGGCGAGGGATTCGCGACTGGCGATCTCCGGCGCCTGCTGGGCCAGCACCGCCAGCACCGCCGCTTCACTCGCGGTGAGGGAGAAGCATCGCCCCTCGGGGTCGATCAGGGTCAAGGTGTGCGGTTGGCAGCACCAGCTCGCTGCGGGTGCCTCGGCGTGGGCTGTCAGGCGGCGTTGCACGCTGTCCAGCACGGCGACCAGTTCGCGAAAATCCACCGGCTTGACCAGATAGGCATCGGCGCCCTGCTCCAGCCCGAGCAGTCGATCATCAAGCGCGCCGCGGGCCGTCAGGATGACAATTCCCAGCTGGGGTGTTTGCGCGCGCAACCGGCGGGCGATGCTGAGGCCGTCTTCATCCGGCAGGCCAAGATCCAGGATCAGCAGATCCGCCGGATGTTGCGCGACCTGTTGATCGATGTTGTGGCCATCGCTTTCGAGGACGATCTCAAAGCCGGCCCGCCGCAGGTGAAAGACCAGTTCCCGCCGATAGTCGAGGTTGTCTTCGATGATCCCCAGGCGTGTCATTTTGGTGCGCTCGCAGTCCGCTGGATGGGGAGCCAGACGATGAAGCAGGCGCCCCGGTTCAGGCCGGTGTCGGCGCGCACCCAGCCGCCGTGGCGCTCGACAATCTGACGCACCAGATAGAGACCCAGGCCGAGGCCGGGTTGGCCATTGGTTTCCCCCAGGCGGACATATTTCTCAAAGATCGGCTCGGCCATGCCGTCTGGCACGCCGGCGCCCTGGTTCTCGATGCGCCAGCGAAGGCCCGGTTCGCCCTGGTGCTCGAAGCGGTCGAGCCGCAGAATCACGGGCGATTCAGCCGGGCTGTACTTGCAGGCGTTGTCGAGCAGGTTGAGCAGGGCGAAACGCATCCGCCGCTCATCGGCGCGCAGTTCGGTCGGGGGCAGATCCGTGATCTGTTTCACTCTGTTCGCCGCATCGGTATCCAGCATCGCCAGCGCCTCCTCGCTCAGGCGATGCGGATCGATCCAGGTGTCCGTTAGGCGCGATTCGGTTGGCTGGATCTTATGATGGGCCACCACCAGTTCGAGCAGCATACCGAGGCGATGGACGGCCTTTTCCATGGTGATGTAGCGCAAGACACGCTCATTGTCTGTTGTGCGTCCCTCATCTTCATCCAGGCTCTGCAGGGTTTGCCTGGCTCCATCGATGACCGAGATGGGGGTGCGGATCTCGTGGGTGATCATGTCCAGCAGTTGGTTCTGTTCCTGCCAGCGGCGCTTTTCAGACTCCATGTTTTTTCGATCCAGCGCCGCCTGTTCCAGCGTTTTCGCGTGCTCCTGTTCAATGCGCCGGTAGTGCAACAAGAGGCCGAAGTGCAGGAGCATGATATGGGTGAGATTGCTGGCCAATCCGGCGTCGATGAAGACTTGCCTGAAGGGCAGGATGGCCAGCGAGGTCAGAATGGTCATGCCGATCAGCAATCCATGCGATGTCAGGGCAATGGCGAGCAGACGATTGGCGAGTTCGCCGGTACGCCAGAGACGCACGGCGGGCCAGGGCGTGGAGGCAATAATCGCGATGGCGGTGATATGCACCCACTGGGCGAACCATTGGTAGTAACCCAGGGGCGTTGCGATGGCGGTGGCCACGGCGAGTAGGAAGCCAAACTGGTAGAGCCGGTAGATGTACCGATGATAGTGTCGCAACTCAAGCAACAGGGCAAAGAACACCATGGCGACGGCAAAATCGAATGCCAGGATGATGCCCAGCGTCAGATTGGCTAACAGCGGTTGTTGCGGGAAAAAGAACTCCGAGGCGAAACCGTAGATGCACAGCCACTTGAGGAGATTGAGCGCCAGATAGCCTGAATAGGCGATGAAAATGGGTCGCCGTGACACGATCCAATTGGCGCTGTTAAAAACCAACACGGCGAAGATGAGGCTGAAATAGAATCCGTAGCCGAAGTAGCTGTTGAGGATATGCCGCTTGAATGCCGGTGGTTGCCAGAGCTTGATCATGGCCGCCATGGTGCTGGTGGTTTGCAGGCGAATAAAAAACGCATGCGTGCCCGGTGCCAGGTCGAGCTTGAACACCGTGCCACGGTAATCGATTTCCTTGGCCGATTGCGGCAGCCGATCCCCCGCCCGGCGCTGGTCCCATTGCCCCGTGGGGGTGCGATGAAACAGCGCAATGCTGTCCAGATAGGTCGGCATGAGTTCCAGCCACCAGTGGGAGGGCTGGTCGGCTTGGCGTTCGAGGCGGAAAGACAGCCAGACCGCGTCCGGCACAAAGCCGATGCCGAGGTTGTCGCTCAGCCCCTGGAACCGTCCCTGGGCCAGGGCATCACGGGCTTGGTCCAGGGTCATGGAGCGGGAGGGGTCGCGCAGATAGGCCAGTTGGCCTTGGTCAAGACGGATGAGTGGCACATCCACCAAGTCCTGCGTCTGCGGGCGTGCCTCAGCGACCAGGCAGGTCAGGGTCAGAACAAGCAGCGCGGTCAGCAGGGGTCGCATCAAAAGGTCTTTTGGTCACGCAAGGCCAGTTCCATCACATGGCCAAAAAAACCACTGGTTATCTGGCCGGTTTGGGTCTCGACAGCGGCTGGCTGGTGATCTTCGCCGCCGTGCCGGGCAGCCGCCGCCACACCAGCCGCTCCACTCCCAGAGCGACCACGGCAAAGGCGCACAGGTCGGTCAGGCCATGGCGCCGGGTCAGGGTGCTGCCGTAGTCGCGTGCCTGGGCTTCGGCCTCATCAAGCTTGGCAGCCACAGCGGGCCGAACATCCAAAGCATCGCGGGATTCCTGCCGCACCTGCTCGCCGCTCAGGCCCAGTTCCTTCAGACTCAGATATTTGAATTCCAGCAGCAGGTCGAGCGCCTGGAAGCGACGCATGTCCGGGCGGACAATCAGGGCCAGATCGGCATAACCGCGCTCGGTCTCCAGCTCGGAGACGGCCATATAGAGGCGGTCGTCGAACAAGAGCGTCAGAAAGGCGAATTTCACCAGGAGTTCATTGGTCCAGCGGTAGTCGCGGTTGGACAGCACGGCGAAATAGCTCTGTTCGATCAGTTCGCACAGGGGTGCGAGATCGCCTTGCTGACCGAGGGCGCGCACCGCATCGGGCAGCTCGCGCGCACGTCCGCTCAGCGGCAGCCAGCGTTCGCGCAAGCGCTCCACATAGAGCCCGCGCGCCACCAGATTGGGAATGCGCATCTGGCACTCGTTAAAGGAGTTCAAGCCTGCCAGGGTGAGGATGCCAAAGAAATACAGCAGCGACGCCATGAACGGCTGATCCTTCACTGCCGCCAGCACATCGGCGACGCCAAAGCGCTGCACCAGTTCCGGCACCAGCAGTCGGTCATCGCCACGCAGGGCCTCGATCAATAGCTCTTCACCATGGGGTAGCGAGGCGATATAAATCAGCTTGTTGCGATCCATAGCCAGGTTTTCATCGAGCATCTGCCGGGGATATCGGCCCTGGGTGGCGAGCGCCTTGAAGAAGTACAGGCTTAGAGTCGGGTTGTAGAGGCTTTCTTTGGCTTCCTCGCTGAAGCGATAGCCGTTGTAGAAAGTGCGCATGGTCGCCAGCGCCTTGTCCGCTGACCACTCGCCACCTTCTTGGGCCAGTTGGTTCAACACGGCGGCCACTTCACCTTCGGTAAAGCCGCACAGGTCGTTGAATTGGGGGAGCAGGAACAGATCCTCGCCGACGTTGTAGCCGCTGGTCATGTCGCTCAAGACCACCGGCGAGACGCCGGTGATGAACACCCGATCCAGCCCCAGACCGCCAGCAGCGGCCTTGACGGACTTGAACACCGTTTTCATCAAGCCCTCGCCTTGGAGCAAGGTCTGGTAGCGATTCTGCCCGCTCGGATGCGCGGCCATCAGCACTTCATTGGCGAAGTTGTCGTATTCGTCGATCAGCAGATAGAGTTTATGCGGTGTCTGGGAAATGACACTCAAAAGCGTCTCCCAAGAGGTGAGCGCGTCCTCGGGATGGATCTGAAGCGCTTCCGGCAGTTGCTCGCGATAGCGCCGGGCGAAGGCACGAATGCGTCCGTTGATATGGCGATGCAGCGCCGCTTCGATATCGCCAATTTCCCCATGCGCGGCGACCAGCGAGAAATCCCATTTGAGCACGAAGTATTGATTGTGCCGCGGTGTCGGGTGTTGTCCGATGGCAAGCGGGCGGAACAGTGCCTCGAACTGCTCGGTGCGGTTGAGATCGTAATAGTGCTCCAGCATCGACAGCAGCAGGCTTTTGCCGAAGCGGCGCGGGCGCAGGAAAATCAGTTGATCGCCGGCGGCTTCCAGCATGGGAATCCGATCCGTGCGATCAAGATACCAATATCCTTCCTCGCGCAATTTGCCAAAATCGCTCAGACCATAGGGAAAGTGCATGGGCGCTCAACTCCTGGGGCGAGATCGGAGTTCAAGCATAGCACGGTCGCAGCGTCCTTCTCGGCGCGCCCCTTGCCTGCTTTCGATGGTCAAGACAAGGTCGAGATGGATGAATACCCGATCCCGCTGGCAACTTAGCCTGAGTGGCAGGCGCGGCGCCTCTGCGACTGCGGGCGAGATCCATGCACTCTCGACCAACCCGTGGCGAAGACCTGACGACAAACGCGACGTTCACTCAGATGCTGAGCCGTTGAACGCGCCCAGCGCGCACCCGCGCGCGCGGTCTTCGGCGATCCAGAGGTCGCGCCCGAGGGCGCTGGCGCCCACTTGCCGCCAACCCTGTCGGGTAAAGAGGCGCCGCCAGGCGCGGCTCATCAAACGGGGGTTTTCGGTTTCAAAGGCGATGGCGGTCGCGCCGCCGCGGCACAGCCGAGGGTCGGCGAGCAGTTTACGTGCGGCTTGCAGCAGGCCGAGATACAAGCGGACATGACCACGGGCACTCGGGTGCAGATAGGTTCGACCGTAGAGCACGCGGCGCTCCTGCCCGTTATCCGCCAGCTCGCCGGGGTAGAGGCTGCCAATGCCCACCAGGGCGCCGCTGCTGGCGCGCACCAGAAAGCAGACCTCGCCGACACGCCGGCGCGCTTCCGCAGGCGGCAGCAGTTGCTGCTCCAGCCAGAAGGCGGCGATCTCGGCTTGCTCCGGCGCGCTCAGGCGCTGATAGACATCGAGCACGCGATAGCCGGCATGGGTGAACAGCTCGGTGGCCGGGGCGGGGGTGGGCGCCTGATCAGCCTGCTGGCCGACGGCCTGGCCGTGGTGGGCGCGGAGCAAGGGGGTGGTGAGCGCCACATCGAGCTGTTGGCGCAGGCGGGCGACCAGGCGGGTGCCGATGCCGCGCCGCCGCTGAGCGGGGGCGACGAACAGGGAGATGAGTTCGGCCTGAGGGCTGCCGTCCGCGGCTTGAAAGCGCTCGGCGATGGCGAAGCCGACCAGCTCGCCGGCAATGGCGGCGGACAGCCCCAACAGCTCGCCGCGCGGCGGCTGGCTGGCCCAGCGTTGGCTCAGCTGCGGCGCGGTCATGCGGTCGAAGGGCAGCAGGTTGTCGGGGGTGAGGTTTTGGACGCTTTGGTATAGACCATGCCCGACTCCGGCAGACCGCAGGCAGCGCGCTCTGGTACTTGGGGCTGATACGGCTTGAGACGCAGGGCGTCTTGGTAGGCGTCTTGCGCCGACTGGAATTGGCCCTGGGCGGCGAGCGCTTTGGCGAGGTTGGCGTGGGCGAGGTGGAGCTTTGGGTCGAGCGCGATGGCGCGCTGGTAGGCGGCGATGGCGACGTGCGCATCGTCATTCATCCACAGAAGACCGCCGAGGTTGCTGTGCAGGATGGCGCGCTCGGGGTCGAGTGCAATCTGCACCAGTGCCTCGAAAATGCCGCGACGCCCCTCTAAACTGGCGCACGGCGATATCCCGCGTGACGTGTACGCCTGGGTGAGAGCCTGTGGCCTGGAGCAGGGACGCTGGATGCCTTGACGATCGAAGGCGTAGCCGTCGCCGAACAGATTCAGTGTCATGCCCGCCCCGGGCGTCGCGCCCTTGTGGGTAAGGCCATTGATCTCATCGGCTGAGGCAGCCTGGCACGGGCGCGGCCTTGTCGAGCCTGGCCGCCGACACCGCTGGCCGCTGTTTGTTATTTGGCCTCGGGGTAGAAATCGTCATCCAGGATCTGTTCGCGATTGTAGGGCAGTGCTCGGGGAACATGGTTTTGGGTAAGCACGTTCTCCGCGATGCGCTGGCGGATCAGGCTGGTGGAGATGCCGGCGGTGTAAGGCAGCCAGAGGCAGCCGATGCCCCGCTGCGCCAACTCGGGTTCAAGCCGCTGCCAGCGCGCCGAGCCGCACCAGTCATCGCCGACAACCATCAGGTCGAGATCCTTGTCGTGCGGCAGCAGCCGACCGTTGCGCACCAGGCCGAGCAACACGCCACCGGAGGCGAAGGCGACGATGTTCTGGCTGGCTAGAGACACCAAGGTCTGGCGCAACAGGCGCAAGCCCAGCTCGCCATCGAAGGGC
>NZ_JAYESN010000122.1:0-11144 GCF_034860625.1 Lamprobacter sp. | reverse complement strand
CTAATCGACGACCCCACTGTTGATCATCTGCGCCGGCGGCGGACAAGAGACCGTTGAGCCAAGGTCCGAGTCACAAGCTGGACGCGGTTTCCGTCGTGACCCTATAGCCCGTCGTCGAGAGTCGCGTCGTCGTGGGTCAATGTAAGGCCGAGGTGATGCCCAGGGTCTCGAGCCCGATCCAAAGCACGAAGCCGAGATAAAGCGCGATCAGCAGCCGGCACTCGGAACGGCTCAGGACCATGCCGGTGCGCAGCATCGCGAAGAGCACGATGGTCGCCAGGGTTAGCGCCGCCATCATCGGTGCGGCGGCGGCATAGTCGACGGTCGCGCTCCCGGCGATCAGGATGCCGAGCGGTACAGCGATCAAAAGATCGAAGATGTTGCTGCCGAGCACGTTAGCGAGGCTGACAGTGCCCTCGCCCTTGCGCGCGGCACGCAGGCTGACGAAGAGGTCGGGGATGCTGGTCGCGGCTGCAAGCACCGTCAGTCCCCAGAGGAAGCTCGGCGTTCTGAACAGCTCGCCAAGGCCAATCACGGCCCAGAGCATCGCTTCGACACCCGCCAGGATCACCACCAGACTGAGCGCCAGGCGCAGCCATTCGCGCCGCGGGCGGACTGTACTGTCGGCGGTGCCCGGCGGCTCATCGCGCTGGTGATCGGCCGTATCCTGCTGTTGCAGGAACAGATACAGACCATAGAGCGCCACCGGGATCAGCGCGAGCGGCCGGGTCAGCTCGCCGGTCAATGCCGCGCCCTCCACCGGCCGATAGATCACCGCCAGCGAGAAGGTGAGCAACAGCACCGCCACCGAGGTGATATAGAACTGGGCATCCTTGTAGACCAGCATCCAGTGTGGCTCAAGTCGACCGCCGACCTGTCCGGAAATCCCCGGAATGACGAGGATGTTGAAGATCGCCGAGCCGACGATGACGCCGATGCCGAGCTCGAACTCGCCGTGCACCAGCGTTGAGAGCACGGTGCTCGCAACCTCGGGGAAGCTCGAGCCGAGGGCGGCGATGATCCCGCCCTGGACCACGGGTGGCAGCCGATAATGACTGGCGAGCCGGACCGAGCTGGTTTCGAGCCAGCCACTGGCGCGCCAGACGACTGCGGTCGCCACCGCAACGACGAGCACATACTGGAAGACCTGCATGACGGCAGCGCGGACCTCGTCGAGCTCAGATCAGCTCGGCCGAGATCTCGAGCTGGTTGTCAAATTGGCGATGGACGACCAGTGCGTTTCTGTGGCGTTGGCCGCGGACCTCTGCTTGGCTCCATCGAATGCCCAACCGGTGGCGATACAGCCCAACGGCACCACGATCAACGTCAGCGGTACCGCAACGATCGGCCCGAACAGCAACGAGATCGCCATCCCTTGGAAGATCGGATCGAACAGGATCGCGACGGCGCCGGCCATCATGGTCAGGTCCGTGACCCAGACCGGCCGTAACCGAGTGCGGCCAGCCTCGACCACGGCATCGCGCACCGACAGGCCACGGTTTACGGCATCCTGAGCGAAGTCCACCAACAGGATTGAGTTACGCACCTCGATGCCGGCCAGCGCGATGAAGCCGATCATCGAGGTCGCGGTGAACTCGGCGCCGAGCAGCCAGTGGCCCGGCAAGATACCGATCAGCGTCAACGGGATCGGTGCCATGATTACCGCCGGATGGATGAAGTTGCGGAACTCGGCCACCAGCAGCAGGTAGATCAGCGCCAAGGCGGCGCCGAAGGCGATGCCGAGATCGCGGAAGGTCTTGTAGGTGACGGTCCATTCGCCGGACCATTCGAAGGCTGTCGTGCCCGCTTTCGGTGGGCCGGTCAGGGTGCCGCTTGGCGCCTTGGTGCCGTCTGGCGCGACATAGTCCTTCATGTCTTGCTCGATCTGCAGCATGCCGTAGATCGGCGCGCCGAGGCGGCCCTCCATGCCGGCGGTGACGTACTCCACCGGCCGCAAGTCCTTGTGATAGATCAGCGGGTCGGCCGGCACCTCGATGAAACGCCCGAGCTCGGCCAGCGGCACCATGCGCTGATCGCCGGTGCGGGCCGGGATCGGCAGCTCGCCGAGACGGTGCAGCTGGCTGCGGGTGGCCAGCGGCAGCTGGAGCTTGATCTTCACCGGCTCCAGCGAACGCTCCTGGGCGATGTCGCCGAGGCTGTAGCCACCCATGGCCATCGACAGGTTGCGGGTGATGCTGTCGACATCGACGCCGTTGCGGCTGGCCTTCTCGGTGTCCACTTGGAAATGCCAGCGGCTGTGCGGCGCCTGCATCAGATTATCGACATCGACCACCCCGTCGGCGGCCGCGAACAGCTTGGTCAGATCCTCGGCGAAGCCGCGCCGCGCCGCGGGCGTCGGACCATGGACCTCGGCCACCAGGGTCTGGAGCACCGGCGGCCCTGGCGGCATCTCGACCACGCTGATGTGGGCGTCGTGCTCCTTCACTAGCGGTGTGAGCTGCTCGCGCACGGCCTGGGCGATGGCGTGGCTACTGCGCTCGCGCTCATCCTTATCCAGCAGCCGTACCTGGATGTCGGCCAGCCAGGGCTCCTGGCGCAGGTAGTAGTGCCGGACCAGACCGTTGAAGTCGAACGGGGCGGCGGTGCCGACATAGGCTTGCAGCGAGCGCACCTCGGGGATGCCGCGCAGCTGCTGTGCGAGCTGGTGGGCGACGTTGGCGGTGGTCGGCAGCGAGCTGCCCTCGGGCAGATCGATCACGACATCGATCTCCCGCTTGTTGTCGTAGGGGAGCATCTTCACCGTGACCGCCTTCAGCGGCAGCAGGGCGACGGCGGCGAAGAAGGCGACGATGATGCCGATCAGAAACAGCCAGCGGGCCGGCCGTCGCTCGATTAAAGGCTCGATCAGCGGCCGGTAGCCGCGATCGATCCAGCCTTGCAGGCGCCGCTCGCGCCGGGCCGAGCGTTCCAAGGCCGCCAGCTTCGGGCGCAGCCGATAGGCGAGCCAGGGCGTGAAGACGAAGGCCGCGAACAGCGAGAACAGCATCGCCGCCGAGCCCAGGATCGGGATCGGGCGCATGTAGGGACCCATCATGCCGGTGACGAAGCCCATCGGCAGCAGCGCTGCGAGCACGGTGAGGGTCGCAATGATGGTCGGGTTGCCGACCTCGCCGACGGCGTCGATGGCGACGTCCTTGGCGGTCGCGCCCTCGGCGAGCCAACGCCGGAAGATGTTCTCGACCACCACGGTGGCGTCATCGACCAGGATGCCGATCGAGAAGATCAGCGCGAACAGGCTGACCCGGTTGATCGTGAAGCCGAGCGCCCCGGCCGCCCAGACCGTCATCAGGATCACCACCGGGATCACCGCCAGCACGATCAGCGCCGGGCGCAGACCGATGGCGATCAACGACAAGATCGCCACGGCCGCGGTGGCACCGACCAGGGATAGCAGCAGCTCGTTGACCTTGCGGTTCGCGGTCTCGCCATAGTTGCGAGTCACCGCCACCTGAACCTGCTCCGGGATCATCGAAGCCTTGAGCTGCTTGAGCCGCTGCAACAGGTCATTGGTCACGGTCACGCCATTGGCGCCGGACTGCTTGGCGATGGCAATGGTGACCGCACCGGCGCCGTTGGCCGAGTCATCCGCCGGATAGCTCGGGCCGGTGTAGAAGAACACCGCGTTACCCGCGTACTCGGGTCCGACGCCGACCCTGGCCACGTCGTTAACGTAGATGGACTGTCCGCCCTCGGTATCGATGACCAGGCGCTCGATATCCCCGGCGCCCTCGAGCGCCTGGCCGGCCGACACCGAGCGGTGGGTCTCGCCTTGCTCTACGCTGCCGGTGGCGCGTCCGCCATTGGCGCCGCGGATGGTCTCGGCGAGCTGATCCAGACTCAGCCCGTGCCCGCGCAGCTGCTCCGGTTGCGGCTCGATGCTGATCTCGCGCTTGCGCCCGCCGACGACGAAGCCGTTGCCGGTGTTCTTGACCTGCTTGAGCTCCTGCAACAGCTGCAGGCCGAGCAGCCGCAGGCGGGCATCGTCGATCTCATCGGACCAGAGGGTGAGGGTCAACACCGGCACGTCATCGATCGTCTTCGGCTGCACCAGCCACTCGGTCAGGTCCGGCGGCACCTGATCCAGGTTCGACTCAATGGTGTCGTGCACCGCGACCACGGCGGGCTCGATCGCTGTGCCAACCTCGAAGCGCACCGTCACCAGCCCCTCCTCGCGGCGGCTGACCGAGTAGACGTGCTCGACATCGTTCAGCTCGCTCATTAGCCGCTCCAGCGGCTCGACGGCCAGGCGCGCGACCTGCCCGGACGAGGCGCCTGGATAGCGCAGCTTGATGTCGACCATTGGCACCGAGATATCCGGGTCCTCCTGCCGCGGGGTGCTCAGCAGGCCGAGGATGCCGATCCCCAACATGGCCAGCAGCAGCAAGGGCGTCAGTGGCGAGTCGATGAAGAAGGCCGCGATCTTGCCTGCGATGCCGCGGCCCGTGCCGGTCTTATCCGAATGCCCGTCCGAGCGCCTATCCGAGTCCTTTGCGAGAGGCTCATTTAGATGCTCGTTATCGAGACCATCGTTCTGTGCCGCAGTGTTTGGGGCGTCGTCGGACGAGGCGTTGGGACGAGTATCAACAGGGTCTTGATTGGACATCGGCAAACGAAGTGCTCGGCGGCGAACTCGGTGGCGAACAAGGAACGGGGGAGACGGACAGGCCGGCTCCTGGATGCGCTAAGCAAGTTGAGTACCAGTCGCATGGCTCCTGGTCGCTCTGATTGGGCCATCGGCCGCCGGTGCAGGCGGCCAAGCCCTCTTGGCCGCCAGCGGCTCATCACAGGTTGTTGAGGCTACACATTGAAGGCCTCCTTGCGGATCAGGTTCTGACCGGCAAAGTCCCAGTTCACCAGTTTCCAGAAGGAATCCACGTACTCCTTCTTGCGGTTGCGGTAGTCCACGTAGTAGGCGTGCTCCCACATGTCGCAGGTCAGGATCGGTAGCATGCCGTCGCGCAGGGGGTTCCCCGCGTTGCTGCGGCTCTCGATCACGAGCTTGCCGCTTGGGTCGAGCGCGAGCCAGACCCAGCCGGAGCCGAACAGGGTCGTCAGCGCCTCGGAGAACTGCTCGCGCAGCGCATCGGGCGAGCCGAAGTCGCGCTCGATCTGCGTCGCCAGCTCACCTTCAGGATCGCCGCCACCGTCTGGGCTCAGGCAATGCCAGTAGAAGGCGTGGTTCCAGGCTTGGGCGCCGTTGTTGAAGAGACCGCCGTCGGCTTTGGCGATGATGTCGGCAAGGCTTGCATCGGCGAAGGGGCTGTCCGCGATGAGCCCATTCAACTTGTCAACGTAGGTCGCGTGGTGCTTGCCGTGGTGCAGAGACAAGGTCTCGGCGGAGATGTGTGGCGCCAGTGCATCTTCAGGATAAGGCAGATCGGGCAGCTGATGCTTGGTTGGCATGGTGGGTCTCCTATGGCTGAGTGCATGTGGTCGTTGGCTGACGGCGGTCTCATTGCCGGGTGGCAAGTGCCGGTCGCGATCCCGCTTGGGGCCACTCGGCGTTGGTCATCGCCGCTCGTCATCGAGCTATCGGAGCAATGCGAGTGCCAGAGTCAACCAAGCGCGTGGTAGGGACAGCGGTGCGAGCGCCGGGCCGAGCGCTAGATATCCGCCGGGCCCCTGTCTTCCCGCTCGAGCAAAGGTCCTATGCCGCCAGCGCCGGTTCAAATGCTGCACGCTCGGGGCTTATGAGCCAGTCAGCAGGCGGCGCCTTGGGGCCACTACGCCCATCTGCGCAACGGGGTGGTCACGCCTCACAGCGCACTCAACATCCGTGAAGCGGTGGAGCGCATCTTTGAGACCACAGTTGACAACCTGGCCGCCTATGCCGAGGGCGCGACCGCGCAACATCGCCGCCTGAGGAGTCCACGCAGATGGCACGCTCACTGCATCAGGCTCAAGCGATGGGTCGGAGATCGCATGCCCCTTGGGCGAGTATCGCCAGCGGCGAGCACCCGCTCATCCTGCATCTTCACTTCACAGTCGATGACCACAGGAGGTCCCCTATGAGCTATCGCATCAGCCCAGTAACTGCCATGACCCTGTCACTGATCCTGACTGGGTCCTTGCTGACCGCCAACGGCTTTGCTGCCGAAGGCATGAAATCGGATGACTCGTCTGCCAGTGCCTCAGCGACCGGAGGATCAACCTCCGACGAGCTAATGGACGCCAAGGAGACGGTTCGAGAGGCCGCGAAGGTTGTTCAGAAGATCAAGTCAGACCCTCAGGCGAGCGACCTGCTCGAGCAGGCCAAGGCGATCTTCGTCGTCCCGGATTACGCACGGGCGGCGCTGGTCGTCGGTGGTGCCGGAGGTCAGGGCGTACTCGTCGCCAAGAAAGATGGCGACTGGTCAGCACCGGCCTTCTACAACATCGGCACCGTTCAGATTGGCGCCGCGGCGGGCGCTGAGGTTGGAGAGATTGCCTTCATGATCATGTCAGGTGATCTTCTGGAGAGCTTTGGCGAAATGCACAATTTCGCGCTCAACTCAGACACTGGCTACACCGTCGGCGAGGATTCGGAGCGCTCGCAAACCTCGATCGGCAAGGACACCGATATCGCCGTCTGGTCCGCGACTGAGGGCCTCTACGGCGATTTCGCGGCCAGCGTCTCGGACATCTTCTGGGACGAGGACGCGAACAACGCCTATTACGGTCGTCCGGTCACGGCGACTGAGATCATCAACGGCGAGGTCGAGGACCCGATGTCGCCAAGCCCGCTGCTCAGTGCGGAAACGCACTGACCCCCAGGCCAACGCATGCCCTTGGTGCCTAGCTGGCAGCAGGGTCTCCAATTGCCAGATGGGCACTTATGGGTCAGATCGTCATCACTGCGGGCCTGGAGGTTGAAGATGGCTGATTCATCACAACGGCTCCAACGCCGGGTCCGCTTTCCGTTTCTAGTCTTCTATGGCGTCGGCACCATGGTCGGCGGCGGCTTCTACGCGCTGTCCGGAGAGATCGCCGGGCGCGTCGGACTGCATGCGCCGCTCGCCTTCGCGCTGGCCGGCGGACTGGCGCTGCTGACCGCGCTGAGCTTTGCCGAGTTCTCCGGTCGGCTGCCGCACAGTGGTGGCTCGGCGCGCTATGTCGAGGAGGCCTTCGGCCGGCCTTGGCTTTCCGCGCTGGTCGGTTGGCTCGTCATCAGCACCGGCGTGGTCTCGGCGGCAACGCTCGCCGTCGCCACCACCGGCTTCTTGCGCGATCTGGCACCCCTGCCGAGCGCGCCAACGACGATCTTGCTGGTGCTGGCAATGGGGCTGATTGCGGCTTGGGGTATCGCCGAGGCGGTGGCGGCCGTGGTGCTGATCACCCTGCTGCAGATCGGCTCGCTGCTCTACATCCTGTTGAGCGAGGGGGAGGTGCTCGGCAGCCTGCCGGCGCAGGCGTCGGCGATCCTGGCACCGGCCGATCTCGGCGCGGTGGCTGGCATTGTCGGTGCCGCCTTCCTTGCCTTTTATGCCTTCATTGGCTTCGAGGATATGGTGACCGTCGCCGGGGAGGTCCAGGATGTGCGCCGTACCTTGCCGGCAGCCGTCATCATCAGCCTGCTGTTGACCACGGCGCTCTATATCAGCGTGTCGACAGTCGCGGTGCTTGCCGTGCCGTCTGCAGCGATGGCCGCTGCTGACACGCCACTCGCCCGGGTGGTTGCCGAGCAGGGGCAACTCGCGGTCACCGCGATCGTGCTCGTGAGCATGCTTGCCGGCGTCAACAGCGCCTTGGTGCAGTTGGTGATGGCCGCGCGCGTTGCCTACGGCATGGCCGAGCGCCGCGTCGCGCCGCAATGGCTGGCGCTGATCGATGCGCGCACCCACACCCCGCTGCGGGCGACCGCAATCGCCACCCTGTTGGTGTTGGTGCTCGCGCTGGCTTTCGCGCTCGCGCCCCTGGCCGAGGCGACCAGCGCGATCATCCTGGTCGTCTTCACGCTGGTGAACCTGGGTCTCGTCAGGATCAAGCGGCGTCAGCCGGACCCACCGGCCTCGGTCCCGCGGCTGCCCCTTTGGGTGCCAATCGCTGGCGCGCTCGTCTCGGCGAGCCTGCTGCTGTTTCAGATCGCGCGCTGGTTGACGACTGTTGGCGGCTAGGTGGGCTTGCTCATCGGGCTTCAGGTTTCGGCACAAGAGTTGCCTGAAGAGACGGCATCATAGGATTGGTCGCACCGCTGCTGGCCATCCATCCCCGTCAGTCTTGGAGAAGCATGATGACCACTCGAATCTATATCCGCGCCCGCGATCCGCAGAACGGCCGGCGTCTGGTTGAAGAACTGATCGCCGATGGGATTGATCCCGGTGTGTTTACGCTGATCGGAAAACAGATCCCGGACGGGGTGCCGGTCCACACTCGACGCTGGCGTGACGATTCGAGCGCCGCGCTGCGCGGAGCGCTCGTCGCCAGCGCCCTCATGTTGGCGATTTCGCTGTTGTTGCTGCAAGCGCTACCGCCATTTGCGCTGTTGACGCTGATCGCCATCGGCGCCGTGATTGGAGGCGGCTGGTGGCTGCGGAGGAACCACAGCGCCAATGTTCCGTTATCCGCCCAGCAAAAGGCCCTTGAAGACGGCGAGCTCTTGATCCTTGCCGATCTGCCGGAGGCCGAAGCCCCGGGCCTCGAGGAGCGAGTCAATCAGCGTCATCCCGAGCTCTTGGTGCTTGGGCCGGATGTCGGCGGATCACCGCCGTTTCCCTGATGCTGACATCCAACAGGCTCCCTGGATCTCCCCGGCCTCGAGTTCTTCCGCGAATGGCCAAGGGCATCAGCATCAGCATCAGCATCAGCATCATCTGCCGGGTGGGCTTATCCCCGCCGCCCAGCATCAGCGATCGACTTGCTGAAAAGCGGTAGGATCCGCGTCTTCGGATGAGGCGCTGCGGACCTGGTTCCGCAACTGCGCGACAAGCGACGCTGCGACCCGTGGATCGACCTCATCACCCCAGCGCGCGCGCAGATAACCAGCGACTGCGGAGATCTCGATATCGTCGAGACTGTGGAGATAGGAGGGCATCGAGACGTAGGGTGAGAGGGCTTGGGATGCCTCCCCCGGGGACCCCGTCAGGATGGACATGACAAGGTTATTGGCCTTGGCCTCGTTCAGGACCGGGTTATGCCGCAGGCTGGGGATGTAAGGCGGTTGCCCCTGGCCATGATTGCGGTGGCAAGCTGCGCAGTGACCCCAATAGATCGATTCCCCGAGCTTTGCCATGTCCGGCGCAAGGCGATGCTTTTGGTCCCTGTCCTCACCTCTGGCCTCTACAGGTGCTCGGTGCTTGAGGTAGATCGCCATCGCTTTCACATCCTCTCGCGTGAGGTGGGAAAGACTGCTATGAACGACCTCTGCCATGGGACCGAGTAGTGTGGACGCCGGGCCCCCTTCATCAGACTCCGCGTCGCTCTCTTTCGTCTCCGCCATGCCAGTCTGAAGCAGTTCGACGAGCTGCTCGACGCTGTAGTGATCGATCCCCTCGCCCAGGCCTGGTGTCAGGCTTGGCGCATACCAGCCTTCCCGGGTAGCGCCGGTGAGGGTGCGGCTATCATCCTCCGCCCCGAGCAGATTGCGGGGACTGTGGCAGGCGCCGCAATGGCCAAGCCCTTCGACCAGATAAGCTCCGCGGTTCCAGGTGTCAGGCTGACTCGGGTCCGGCTCAAAGCGCGCGGCATCGAAAAAGGCCTCCTGCCACGCGTAGAGCGTTTCCCGGATGCCGATTGGCCAGGGCAGCTCGTGTGCACCCGGCTCATTGCTTGATGGCTGGATGGTGTCGAGATAGGCCTTGATCGCAAGCACGTCCTCTTCGCTCGCCTTGGTATACGACGGATAGGGAAAGGCCGGATAGTAAGGTTGACCATCAGGCCGTTCGCCTCGATGCATGGCGTCGAGGAATTCTTCATCGCTGAAGCCCCCAATGCCTTGTGGCGACGGTGTAATGTTCGGGGAAACGAAGTACCCGCCATAGGGCGTCTCGATTCGACGGCCACCGGCATAGGGCTGCCCGTCTTTACGGGTATGGCAAGCCTTGCAGTCCCCGACGTGCGCCAGGTACCGGCCGCGCTCGACCAGCGTTTGCTTTCCGTCTGCCGCCTGCGCTTCTGCTTTGATGCGGCGAGCAATCGTCAAATGGGCTTCAACCACCGGGCGGGTGGCTTTGATATAGCTGTCCAAGTTGAGCGAGCCGGTCCGGCCGGCGAGATGCTCAAGGCGCGTCAACGCGCGCCGATGGGCCGCAATCTGCTCTTCGATGAATCTCGATGTGGTGGCTTGTACCGCAGTTGAGCCCGAATCTGTGCTGTCCTCCTGGCCAGAAGGCTGCTGGTCAGAGCCTTTGCGACTGTGGTGGTTGTGGTGGCCAGGATCCTCGCCGAAGCTGGCATTCGAGCCACCTGTCGGCGCCTTAATCTCGTCTTTCGCGGTAACCTCAGGCAGCTTGATCTCGTGCAGCTTTGACAGCAGCTCCAACTTATCGTAAGCGCTCCTGTGATCGGTTGCGACGCGTTCGGCAAAGTCGTTGATCGCTGCGGGCGATGTTCCTGTCGCGAGGATTTGCTCCGCATGGCGAACCTGCTCCCGATGGTAAGCCGCCGCGCGGTCGATGAGGTCGCGACCACGCTGACTGAGCTGGCCTGGCGGTCCCTTTAAAACCTGATAGTCATGGAACAGGGAGGTGCTGTCGTTGGCTTGAGCCTGATCGGCGGCTATAGGCGACCGGGCGGGGTTCGCGTTTGAGCCTGACGCTTGCCAGGGCTGGCTTGAAGCCTGACTGTTTGCTCGGTTGTCGCCTTGCGCCGCAGCTGCCTTTTGGCTCTCATCTGCGGACTCGCTTGTCGTCGTTTTCCCGTCAGGGCCTGCCGAGATGGCAGCGTAGATGGCCACGGCAATCGTTGCCGCGATGAGCGCGAGGGGTCTGTAGCTAGCGTTCATTGCATTTTCCTCCGGCCTGCTTTTGAAGGTTGGAAATGCCGTGGATAGGGGCTGCCCCGCTGAAGCTAGACCGCCTGGGCCAGCCAGCTTTGAGCGACCTCCAGCTCCAGGCTGCGGATGCGCTGGCCTGCCTCGAGGGTGACCGCACGATCGTGGGGGCGGGGGGGGGCATTTGCCGCCCCCACCGCCGCCCCGCCGCAAATAT
>NZ_JAYESN010000121.1:0-11168 GCF_034860625.1 Lamprobacter sp. | reverse complement strand
TCAAGCTGCGCCAGCGCGCTTGGATCAGCGCCGACATCCAGATCGCCGCTGGCGACGCGGGTGCGGCTGACGATCGGCTCGTAGCGCCAATCACCGTCGGTGCGATACCACTGATAGGAGGTCTGCACCCGAGACAAGGTCCACCGCAGTCCATTCGCAGCCATCGGCGCGCCATGAGCGTCGAGCACCATCACCGCGAAACGCGCGTTGCTTCCCTGGTCCACCGCCCCCTCGAACAGCGGCTTGATGGCAATCCGCGGGCGCTGGTCCAGGATCGGCAAGCTCAGATTGCGCTCGACCGGGCGGCCGCCGCCGTCAAGCACCTGCACATCGATCCGCGCTTGCAACGGCCGCGTGCTCGCCACCAGCACCGGCAACTCGACGCCGAGCTGGGCCTGGCCCGCGGCATCGGTCTCGGCACTAGGCACCGGCTCACTCCGATCCTCAACCTGTTCACTCGCGATGCCAAACTGCCAGCCTGGCCAGTCCGCCAGGCCATCGGCGAGCGTCACGCGCGTCATCCCGCTGACCTCGAGGTTCGCCGCCGGCGCGCCGTATAGGAACCGCGCATCGATGCTCAGGCTCGGCAGCGCGGCCGGATCAAGCGCTGGTGCCGAGGGCTCGACGCTGAAGTCGAGGCGCTCGGGCTCGAAGTCTTCGACCAGGAAGTTGACCCGCGCCAGCACATCGGCTTTGGGATCGGCATAGACCTCGGCCTGCCAGGTGCCGCGCATCGCATCCTTGAGCAGTGGCAGCCGCAGTTGATAACCGCCAAGGCCTTGGTCCTGGATCAGCGCTCGCTGTTGCTCAACGCCGTCGGGGCGCTTGAGCACGAAGGTCAGCGGCACCCCAGTAACGGCATCGGCACGCGGATCGCGGGTCAGCGCGGTCAGCACCACCGATTCGCCGGGACGATAGATCCCGCGCTCGCTGACCAGATAGGTGTCGATCGGCTGCGCTGCCGGGCGACCCTTGACGCCGCGATCGCTGAGATCAAACGGGCTCGCCTTCAGGTCGAGGAAGCCATAGTCGGTGTCTTCGCCCTCGGCGACCAACAGGGCCGGCCGGTTACCCCCTTGACCACGCAGCAGACCCGGTTCGAAGCGAGCATGGCCCTGGGCGTCGGTCTTGGCCTCACCGAGGACTTGCTGATTCCGCGCCAGCAGCTGCAGCCGCACGTCCGCCAGCGGCTCCGCGCTTGAGAGTGAGCGCACGAAGGCATGCAGGCCATCATCGGCGGACAACGCCGTGAGCCCGAGATCGGAGACGACAAACCATTGCGTCGCCTGATCATCGCTCGCGCGGGCATCGGCGGGGCGCGCGGTCAAGATATAGGCACCGGGCCTGAGTCCCTGAGTGGCCGACGCTGTCGGTACACCACCGCTCAGATCCGCAGATTGGCCTGCGCTGCCATCCTCGGACTCGCCCGGGCTGCCGTTTGCATGCTGGCCTGCGGCCTGGTCGCCGGCCTGGCTGCGCTCAGCGCCGGCAAGCCTGCCAGCCAGCTGCCCCCCGCCCAGCCCCGCGAGCAGTTCGGCCACTGGCACCGAGGTGGTGACCTCTTGATTCAGCTCCGAGCGGGTCTCGATCTGGCCTTTCCAAAGCTGCTCGCCGCTGGTTTCCGCGATGTCATCGGTCTGATACGCATTGAGCTGGGCGAGCAGGGTCTCATCGTTCAGGAAACCGCCGAGGGCGCGGTCGGCGACCCGATAGAGTGCAGCATCCAGCAGACTGGTGTTGACCGTCACCACTGGCAGCGCCGCCGCACCGCCGCTCGGCAAGACGTAGGCTCGGCCCGGGAATCGCACCGAGGGCGAGCGGTCACGCACATAGACCTCGAGCGTCACCGGCTTGGCCAGGCGCTCGCCATCGTTAGCCGGCAGCCCGGCGCGCACCCTGATCCGGTAGCGCTCGCCATGCTCGACACCGTCGATACAGAGCTGCTCGGCCTCGGGCTCGATCGCCAGCCCCTGGACATCAAGCTCGAGATAGTCGGCCAGCTCGACGCCCTCGCGCGCGAGTGGATCGGAGAAGCGGATGCAGATGCGCGGGTTGCGGGCATCGGACGAAACCTGATGGTCGATGATGCGAAAACCGTGCTCGGCCACCAGCTGGTCGAGCCGCGCGCGCAAGGCCGGATCATCGACCAGCGCCAAGGATGCGCGCTCGGCACGGATCGCCGCACGCCAGGCCGAGCGCGCCTCAAGCGAGCGCCCGATCAGCGCCAGCCTGCCTGCGCGCTGGCCGACCTCGGTCGCGCTCAGGTAGGCATTGATGGCCGCCGCGGTGGCCTCTTGCTGCAGCCGCTGGCGCTCGGACCAATCGTCGGTTTGAACGGCCATGGCCGCCTCGGCCAGACGCTGCCAGAGCGCCGAATCATTCGGCGCCAGTCGCAGCGCAACCCGATAACGGCCTGCTGCGGAGCGCGGATCATTCTCTGACAGCGCCTGCTGTGCCTCGGCCAGCATCTGATCCAGGCCACCAGCGATGCCACGAGATTCATCGCCTTCCGCGATGCGCCGGCGCAACGCATCAGCCTCGTTACGATCGCCACTGGGTAGGAACGCAAGTTCCGAGCGACGTTGCGCGCGCTGATCCTCGGCATCGATCGGACCGCTCTGGATATAGCCGGAGACCGCGCCATCGAAGGCGCGCGGCTCGCTGAAGCTGGATTTCAGGAAGCACCAGCCAGCATTGGTATTGAAGGTAAAGGCGCGGCAGCGCTCATCGGCAAGGCAAGCGACCTCGCAATCATCGAGGCTAACCGCTTGCAGGGTATCGTAATCATGGCCGAAGTAATCGGCGCCCTTGATCAGGACCAATTGACGCTGGGGCGGTTGGGGCTGGCGTTGGGATTGCAGCGCATCAGCGCCCGTATCCTCAGGAGTGACAGCAGCACTCGGCACCGCCGCAGGATGCTGGCTGCTGGTCTCGGCAACGGATTGTGGTGCAACGAGCGTTAGCCAGATCGCGCTTAACAACCACAGCACCGACCTGATCACGCGCATCGCAAAGATTCCGCTAAGCCGGTGACTCATCGCCTGCTCCCCTCGAAACTGCCCAGTGATGGCAGAGTGTAGACCCAAGGACGCGGCGGGAGAAAGCCAAGCCGGGCCACCGATCGATCGTCTCTCAGCGTGCGGCGCTCAGCGCAGCAAAGGCAGCAGTTTCCTGGGTGACGAATGCATCCCCTTCGGGCGTCTCCAACGCATGCTCAATGAACAGCGCCGCCAGCCCCCGTTGTTCGGCCAACGCCAGGCCAGGCTCGGGGCCTAGCACCAGCAACGCGGTGGCCCAGGCATCGGCCTGCATGCAGTCATCAGCCAACACCGTGACCGAGGCCAGCCGATGCCGAACCGGCTGCCCGGTGGCTGGATCGATGGTATGCGAATAGCGCTGGCCATCGATCTCAACAAAATTCCGATAATCACCCGAGGTGGCCATGCCGATGTCGCGCAGGGCGACCACTTGGAACACCTCACGCTGGCTCGCGTTGGGGCGCTCGATCGCGATCTGCCAGGGCTCGCCGCGACCATTGACCCCACGGCCATGCAGTTCGCCCCCAATCTCGACCAAGTAATCGCTGACACCCTGTGACTCCACCAGCGCCGCAAGCTGATCAACCGCATAGCCCTTGGCGATCGCCGAGAGGTCGACATAAAGATCCGGACGCGACTTGCGCAACGCGGGCGGCTGCGTCCGCACCTCAAGCTGGCGCCAGCCGACGCGCGCCCGCGCCGCCTGGATCTCACCCGCTGTCGGCAAGTCCTCGGCACTGGGCGTCGGCCCGAAGCCCCAGAGATTCACCAGCGGTCCAACGGTGATGTCGAAGGCCCCATTACTCGCCTCGCTCACCGCCTGCCCCGCACTGACCACAGCCACCAGCTCCGGCGAGACCAGGAACCAGTCGGTCGTGCTGCTCGCATTGAAGCGCGAGAGTTCCGAGCTCGGCTGATAGGTCGACATCAGGTCATTGATGGCCGAGAGCCGCGCGCGAACCTGTTCGGCCAGTGCCGATCGATCAAAAGCCCCAGGCGGGTCGACGACCTGCAGGCTGTAGGTCGTTCCCATCGTCGCGCCGCGCAAGACGAGCAGACGCTGCTCCGAGTCCTGGCCGCAACCGACCAGCATTAGAACCAAGGAGACTAAGACTACAGAGGCCGAGGCAATCCAGCGTTGCAACCCATGCAGCGGTGCGAAGAACCGCGAGGGGGCGTCGGCAGGCCATGGCGCATCGCCGTCATCCAGCTTCAGTATCATGCAGAGATCACCGGTTTCTCATGGAAAGCGCCTAGCCTCGACCCAAGCAGGAGGACGCGAGCGCCCTTCCGACACCCCAGCATCAGAACCCGACTCACATGAGCTTGATCACCTGTTGATTGCGCAGGCCGAGCACCTGCTGCGCGAGATCGATGGCCTGCTCGGCGAACTGATCCAGACTCTCCCAGCGGTCAGCCGTATCCAGCACATCGGTGAGGCTGGCGCTGATCAGGCGCAAATCATAGGCACCTTCTCCCCGATGATCCGCAGCTGCCTGCTGACTGGTCACATAGAGCACCGGCTCCTGCTCACCCATGGGCACCAGCGCCAGGATGAATCGATAGCGGTGATCGTCATCACTCTCGATCTCGCCCAGCAAGGTTGCCGTATGATCACCGATCTGGTAGCGCCGCTTCGGCAGCGCAGTCTTGATTTGGGGTCGATCCTGCATCGTCTGCCTCTTCTGCATCTTTAAGAATATCGCTTCTGAGGCCCACATCTGGCACCAGGCCAGAAAGAAGCAACCCTCGCCTCCCGTCGGTGCATCAGCATCGGCGCCTTCCGAGCTGATCCCGAGGCCCCTTGCGTCGGAATCTTAGGCGATTTCTGTCAAAGCCCATACCGCCTTGCTGTTTCTTCGCTCGCCTTCTTCGTCGTGCCGCCCGGTCAGATAGCCCCGCAATGATCCCGGCTGACGCTCCTCGAAGGCAAGCGAACATCCTGCTCAATTCGGTACGAGCTTTTTCGGCAATCGCCTTTTCATCTAAGGTTTCGTCAAGGATATCCTCAGGGATCGGCTCATGGGTGGCTCTCTAATGCGCACAGCAAACGCCGGACCAACCCAGGCCCAGCGTAGATCAGCCCGGTGTAGAGCTGCACGAGCTGAGCCCCGGCCTCCAGCTTCGCGGCCACGTCCTCTGGCGTAAAGATACCGCCGGTACCGATCAAGATGGGATCTGGCCCCAGCGCCTCACGGACCAAGCCCAGCAGTCGGGTGCTGCGCGCAAACAGCGGACGACCAGAGAGGCCGCCACTCATGCCGACTGTCGCACCGCTGAGCCCCTTGAAGTCGATCGTCGTGTTGGTCAGGATCAGTCCCGCGCAACCCGCCTCGATCGCCGCCTCGGCACAGGCAATCGCATCGGCATCGGCAAGGTCCGGGGCGAGCTTCAACAACACCGGTCGCGGCTGTGTCAGGCGCTGATTCGGCCCTTGCACCGCCTCTGCGAGGGCACGCACCTGGTCCCCGGTTTGCAGATCGCGCAGTCCCGGCGTATTCGGGCTCGAGATATTGACAACCAAGTAATCGGCAAGCTCGGCGAGCAAGGCGCTGCTGCGCTGATAGTCAGCCGCCGCTTGCGCCGCCGGCGTCACCTTGGACTTGCCGAGATTGACCCCGAGCGGGACCTGCATCAGCTCGCGCTCACGCAATCGGGTCAGCCGGACCGCCATGGCCTCAGCGCCAGCATTGTTGAACCCCATACGATTGACCAGCGCGCCATCGGCTGGTAGCCGGAATAGACGAGGGCGCGGATTTCCAGGCTGCGGCAAGGCTGTAACCGTACCGACCTCAATGAAGCCAAAGCCGCACTGTTGCCACAGAGGCACCGCCTCAGCGTCCTTATCCAAGCCAGCCGCCAAGCCGATCGGATTCGGGAAGCCGAGACCCATGGCCCGCAAGCGTAGGCCAGGCGAACGAGCCTGATCCGCCTCCCCAAGCTTGCCACTGAAGGCCTTTGACCAACGCGCTGCGAGCGCCATTGCCATGCCATGCGCCCGCTCGGCATCGAGGCGAAACAAGAGTGGACGCAGCAGCCCCCAGAGCGGACCGACCTGCAAGCCGGTGGCGGACGCTGCAGTGATCGGGCTCGATCCCTCTGTCGTCATGGGTCTCTCCCCTGCGTTGAGCGTTGATGTGACTTGGTTCGCGCTTCACGGCCCAGAAACCGGCAGATTGCGATACCGCAATTGCAATTAATCCAGTATATGCTAATAAACTATAAGGGCTTAGGCGTCAGGCGGTCGCAAACGCATCGCCAGTGTTCATCTTAACGCCCTGTCCTGTGTATGCCGACTGGAACATCCGTCGATCCAGCGATCGAACCATCCATTCAACCCGAAACAAAGGTCTGCTGCCATGAAATATCTGCTCGCACTCAAGCACCTCAACGGTGGAGAGATCGTCTCCATCGCCGCTGTCCTGCTGATGCTGGTGTTGGTTGCCTATGGTCTCATCGGCTAAGCCGAGCAGCGCGAACTGTCCCTCCCGACCCCTTGAGCGCCGACCGCTGACAACAAGTCGGCGCTCATCAAGCCACCAACCACCACCCACATCCATTACCGACCACCAACCCTGAGCAGCGCCCAAAGCGTCATCGCAGAGCCGCAAACCTAAGCGGCACTGCTCCCTGCTCCCTGCTCCCTGCTCCCTGCTCCCTGCTCCCTGCTCCCTGCCGCTGCACCTGCCCCTGCCCCCTAGGTCCGCTTTGCAATCGCTCCAAGTACTCGCTCGTGGCTTTACCCTTGCCCTTGCCCTCGTCCCGCCGCCCTCACCCCTCACCCCTCTCCAGATTGGGCCCGGTTTTGTACATCCAGCTCGTCGATAGTCTCCTCAACGAGACCAAAGCGGGAAGCAACCGCCTGCCCAAACAACAATATTAACAATTAATTATTCTGTGCCATTAATAACTAATTATCCTGGCAGATTAATAGCTCACCGATTATCGAATTAGCAGAAAAAACGCACGAATCCCGCCTTGCGCACTTGGAGTTCCATTAATAATTGATGCAGATCAGTTTTAAAAGATGAGACTTGCATCACTTTTTACCCCCATCAGCTAGAGTAATGACGACGGAGCCAAAGCCTCAGCAAACCAACAAAAACACTAAGAAATTCAGCTGGTTCTATGGCCCCACCAAGGCGAAATCGTTGATAATTCGCAACCCATAAGAAATACGCCAACTTCTACTTGGCGCGACCCAACAAAGACCACCAATAAATAAGGAGAGACCAAGATGCCGAATGAGCCAACCCTAGGCGGATTACTGCGCAGCCAGGGGGTCAGCCGTCGCGCCTTTCTTAAATTTTGCTCGACGACCGCCTCTTTAATGGCCTTGCCGGCAGGTATCGCTCCAGCCATGGCCGAAGCCCTTTCTAGCGCCCGTCGTCCATCCGTTATCTGGCTGTCCTTCCAAGAATGCACCGGCTGCACCGAGGCCCTGACCCGTTCCAGCTCGCCATCCATCGAAGCGCTGATGTTCAACTTCATCTCGCTCGACTATCACCACACCCTACAAGCGGCCTCCGGCGAGGCCGCCGAGCAGGCCCGCGAGCAGGCCCAGCACGAGAATGCTGGCAAATATCTGGTCTTGGTCGACGGTTCCATCCCGCTTGATGAACACTGCTCGACGGTCGCTGGCATCAGCAACCTCGCGATGTTGAAAGAGGCCTGTGCGAATGCCGCCGCCGTGATCAATATCGGCACCTGCTCAGCCTACGGTGGCATCCCGATGGCCAAGCCCAACCCGACCCGCGCCGTCGCGGTGGGCGACATCATCAAGGACAAGCCGATCGTCAATGTGCCCGGCTGCCCGCCGATGCCGCTCGCGATCACCGGCGTCATCGCCCAGTACCTGACCCTTGGACGCCTGCCCGAGCTCGACCACCTTGGCCGCCCCGTCGCTTTCTTTGGCGAGAACATCCACGACCGCTGCTATCGCCGCCCGTTCTACGACCGCGGCGAGTTTGCCGAGACCTTCGACGACGAAGGCGCGCGCAAGGGCTGGTGTCTGTACAAGCTCGGCTGCAAGGCGCCGATCGCCTACAACGCCTGTGCCCATATCAAATGGAACAACGGCGTCAGCTTCCCGATCCAGTCCGGACACGGCTGCATCGGTTGCTCGGAGCCCAGGTTCTGGGACATGGGCGGCATCTATCAGTCGGTCGCCACTGGCAACTTTGGTGACGGCGCCAAGCTCGGTGCTGCGGCCATCGCCGGAGCCGCGGCTGGAGCCGGAGCAGCCGTGCTCGCTCGCCGCAAGAAGACCGACCTGGCAGCCCACGAGCACAGCAGCGACTAGACGGCGACCAACGAGAAGCCCCCAGCGAGAGACGAGAGCACGACAAGGTCAAGGGGTCTCGGGTGCGCCCCGCAGAACGGTCGCCGCCCGAGCCCCCTGCCACTCAATCAGCACAAACAACAAGAACAATCGAACCACCAACTTCCTCAGGAGAACGGAACCCCATGACACTGCTCGAATTCGCCCGCGGCCCTGCGATTCATGCCGCACTCATCATCATGGCCGCCGGCATCGCCTTGCGGATCATCGGCGTCCTTGCCCTCACGCGCGGCGCCGACCTCTCGCGCCCGCGCGATGCCTTTGGCAACTTTAAGGGCTATCGCACCGTCTTCAGTCGCGCTTGGCCGAGCGGTGAGTTCACCACCACGACGCGTTATCAGACCGTTGTTGCCTACGTCTTCCACATCGCCACTTTACTGGTCGTTGTCGGTATCGTTCCGCACATCGAATTCATCACAAGTCTAACCGGCTTGTCCTGGCCAGCACTGCCGAACTTCGTCGGCGTAGCCCTCGGCACCATTGCCCTGGTCTCGTTGATCGCGCTGATCGTCCGCCGGCTTTCCAAGCCCGCGGTCTACAACTCAACGCTCGGCGATTACGTCACCTGGATCATCGTCGCCTTGCCGCTGCTCACCGGCCTCATGGCCTTTGCCCATGTCGGTCTGCGCTACGAGACCATGCTCGCGCTGCACATCCTGAGCTCCGCACTGCTGTTCGCCTACATGCCGTTCAGCAAGCTGATGCATGCGTTCTGGTTCATCTTCTCCCGCGCCCAGAGCGGGCTGGCCTACGCCCACAAGGGGGTTCGGATATGAGCACTGCTAACACGACGGCCGCCACAGCCACAGCCATCTTTCCCAGCTTCGAGCAGGTCTACCAAGGCCTGGCCAGCCAGATCGGCCTGCTGCGTGAGATGGCGCCGAAGCCGACCAAGTCCGACGAGAAGCGCCTCCAGGGCGCCGTCGACACCCTGGTCGAGGAGACCAACGCCGACGAGGCGGTCTGGCTCGAGAGCTGCATTCATTGCGGCCAATGCACCAACGCCTGCCATTACTTCCAGGCCACTGGTGAGGCCAAATACGCGCCGATGCGCAAGATGGACCTCTACCGCCGGGTCTATCAGCGCGAGATCAGCCCGATGCGCTGGTGGCATCGGTTGATCACGCAGCCGGTCAAGCTCTCCGACTTCGAGCAGGCCAAGGAGCTGATCTACGACTCTTGTTCCGAGTGCGGCCGCTGCACCATGGTCTGCCCAATGGGCATCGACACCGCCTCGCTGGTGCATCACATGCGCACCGCCATGGTCGCCGCCGAGCTGGTGCCACCGGAGCTGGCCGCCCTGCGCATGGAGCAGAAACAGATGGGCACGGTGTTCGGCTCCTCACCCGAGGCGCTGCACAAGATGGTCGATACCATCCGCGAGCAGGCGGGCATCGAGATCCCCATCGACAAGGACAAGGCCGAGGTGATGGTGCTGAGCTCAGCGGTCGACCTGGTCGCCAACGGCAATGGCCTGCTCGCCACGGCCAAGATCATGAACCACCTTGGCGTCGATTGGACCATCTGCTCGGACGGCTTTGAGAGCGCCAACTTCGGGCTGCTCTCGGGCGATATGTCGCTGTGGAAGAAACAGGTCGACCCGATCATCGCCGCCGCCCAACGCGTTCAGGCCAAGATCCTGGTCATCGCCGAGTGCGGCCATGCTTACCCGGCGTTGCGTTGGAACCCGATGCTCAGCAGCGGCGGGCTGCCGTTCGAGATGATGTACATGTCCGAGTTCCTCGGCAAACAGGCCAAGGCCGGCAAGCTGCATCTGACCCCGTTCGAGGGCAAGGTCACCTTCCACGACCCCTGTAAGACCGGACGTCGCGGCGGCGCCTTCGACGAGCCGCGCGCGGTACTGGCGGCGATGGATGCCGACCTGGTCGAGATGCCGGCAAACAAGGAATACAACTGGTGCTGCGGCGGCGGTGCCGGCATCTTCCTGCTCGAAGACGCCACCCGACTGCGCGATGAGTCGTTCAAGATCAAGATCCGCGAGGTCAACGAGAGCGGCGCCGAGTCGGTCGTCGTCAGCTGCGCCAGCTGCCGGCTCAACTTCGAGTCCGGCCGCCAAAAGAACCATTGGGATAAGAAGGTCCACAGCCTGGTCGAGCTGGTCGCCGACCATCTGATCGAGGACGAGTCCACCGCCAAAGCCCAAGCCCGAGGAGCAGCCGCATGAGTGCCCGCGTTGTTGTTGATCCGATCACCCGCATCGAAGGTCATCTGCGCATCGAGGCGCAGATGAACGGCGGCATTATCGAGCAAGCCTACTCCAGCGGCACCAGCGTGCGCGGGCTCGAGACCATCGTCCAGGGCCGCGACCCGCGGGAGGTCTGGGCCTTCGTGCAGCGCATCTGCGGCGTCTGCACCCTGGTGCATGGCATCGCCGGGGTGCGCGCGGTCGAGGATGCCCTGGATTACAAGATCCCGCCCAATGCCGAGCTGATCCGCAACCTGATGATCGGCAGCCAGTATGTGCACGATCATGTGATGCACTTTTATCACCTGCACGCCTTGGACTGGGTCGATCTGCTCGGCTCGTTGCAAGCCGACCCGAAGAAGACCTCGGAGCTGGCGCAGTCGATCGGCACCTATGCCAAGACCTCGCCTGGCTACTTCGCCGACGTGCAGAAGCGCCTCAAGGGCTTCGTCGAGGCCGGCCAGCTCGGCATCTTCGCCAATGGCTACTGGGGCCATCCGGCCTACAAGCTGCCGCCCGAGGCCAATCTGATGGCGGTCGCGCATTACCTGGATGCGCTGGCCTGGCAGCGCAATGTCGCCGA
>NZ_JAYESN010000120.1:0-11602 GCF_034860625.1 Lamprobacter sp. | reverse complement strand
TGCGCGTAATCTGATTCAGGCCGACTGGCGGCGTATCCACTGAAGGTCGTTCATGGCGTAGGCGGGCTGTGATGCTGTCCAAGTCATGTTTGATCCTTTCATAAAATGAAAGTATCGTGCATGAATGGAGACACTGACCAAAACCATCCTGAGCGCCGGCTTGCAACAGCGAACATTGACCGAGGCACAGCTCGCGCGCCTGCTCGGGGGCAGTGCGCAACGTCGCTACAATCTGGTTAATCGTGCTTTGCACCGGGGTGAATTGCTGCGCCTGCGGCGTGGCCGCTATCGTCTCGCGAGTCGGGTTGCTAGCGGCGGCTCGTATCCTGGCGGCGGCGCTCATCCCGGTAGCGGCGTGCATCCGTTTGTGTTGGTGCAAGGCTTGGTGCCTGGTGCCTATGTCTCTTTCGAGTCGGCGCTGGCCTTTCATGGCTGGATTCCGGAGGCGGTGACGCTGATACTGGCGGTCACTCCGGATCGGCGCAGCCGTCAGTACCAGATCGATGAAGCCGGCCTGTTCCAATTTGCCCCACTGCCGTTGATCAAGGGATTCATGCTGGAGGCTGTGGACCGCGTCGTGCTTCAAGGGCAAGCCGCACTGGTTGCTCAACCGCTGCGGGCGCTGCTTGATCTCTTCTGTCTGCATCGCTGGGACTGGAGCAGCGCGCGCGCATGGCTCGGCGGGGCGCGGATCGATCTGGAGCCATTGGGCTCATTAGAGGTCGAGCGGCTGCAAGCACTGCGCTGCGTCTATCGGCATCGGCGGATGCAGCAGGTCATCGATGGTCTCAGCAGCTGTCTACTGTCAGGGGAAGCAGGTGATGGACGGGTGCTCAGCCAGGGTGGTTGTCGGTGATCGACCTGCTGCGTGAGCGCTTGCAGTCCTATGCCGCCACGGATGCGCAGCGCGAGCAGCAGGCGTTGCGGGAGATCCTGCAGGAGGTTGCGCTCTACGGACTCTGGCGGGCGGGCTTCTTCGAGCAGGCGGCCTTTCAGGGAGGCACGGCCTTGCGCATCCTGCACGGTCTCAGGCGCTTTTCGGAGGATCTGGATTTCATCTCGCGAACGCCAGCCCCTGACTTTCGCTGGGAGCCCTATCTCGCCACCATGGCCGATGTGCTGGCCGATTTCGGCATCCGCTGTGAGCTGCGCGACCGTAGCGCGATGACTCGAGCCGTAAGGGAGGCCATGATCAAGGACGATTCCCTCGGCCGCCAACTGGATCTCTCTTTTTACCGGGGAGGCTCCGGCAAGAAGCTGCGCGTGAAGTTGGAGATGGATACCCGACCGCCGGCAGGATCTGGCTTCGACTTTCAGTACCTGGATTTCCCGCTGGACTTCGAGGTCTGCGCTCAGGATTTACCGAGCAACTTCGCGCTCAAGCTGCACGCATTGCTGTGCCAGCCTCATGTAAAGGGCAGGGATTGGTTTGATTTTGCCTGGTATGTCGCGGGCCGAGTTGCCCCGAATCTGCCGCATCTGGAGGCGGCCTTGGCCCAAGGCGGCCCCTGGGTGCAGCAGCCTCCGCGCGTTGATCCGCAATGGCTGAAAGCGGCCTTGATGGCGCGCATTGCTGAGATCGACTGGCCACAAGCGGCGCGTGATGTGGCTCCTTTTGTCAGCGTGCCGGATCAGGCTAGCCTGGGGCTCTGGAGCGAGCGGTTCTTTGCCAGCAAAGTCAGCAAGCTTTTTCCCGAGGCGCCATGAGCCATGAGCCATGAGCCATGAGCCATGAGCCATGAGCCATGAGCCATGAGCCGTGAGCCTCGCGCATCGAGCGCCAGAGTGAGGCGAGTCTGGTAGTCTCTCACTCAACTGATTCAAATCGGGTGCTGTTTGCCTGCACCCGCGCGTACAACGGGTTTTTCAAGCAGTGACCGACTACAAACATACCCTTAATCTGCCGAAGACCGGCTTCCCGATGAAGGCCAACCTGGCCCAGCGCGAGCCGGAGATGCTCAAGCATTGGCAGGCGATCGACGTCTATGCGCTGGTGCGCGCGGCGCGGGCCGAGGCGCGTGCGCGCGGCGAGACCTTCATCCTGCACGATGGTCCGCCCTACGCGAATGGCGAGATCCATATCGGCCATGCGGTCAATAAGGTGTTGAAGGACATCATCGTCAAGTCGCGCACCCTTGATGGCCTGGACGCGCCCTATGTGCCGGGCTGGGACTGCCACGGTCTGCCGATCGAGTTGCAGGTGGAGCGCAAGAAGGGCAAGCCGGGGCAGAAGATCAGCGCCACCCAGTTCCGTCATGCCTGCCGTGACTATGCCGGCAAGCAGGTCGATGGGCAGCGCGCGGATTTCCAGCGCCTGGGGGTGCTCGGCGACTGGGCGCATCCCTATCTGACCATGGCGCCGCGCTTCGAGGCCGACATCGTCCGCGCGCTCGGGCGCATCATCGCCAAGGGGCACCTGCAGAAGGGCTCCAAGCCGGTGCATTGGTGCATTGACTGCGGCTCGGCACTGGCCGAGGCCGAGGTCGAATATGCCGATAAGGACTCGACCGCGATCGATGTGCGCTTTGCGGTGGTTGATCCCGAGGCGCTGCTGGCGCGTTGCCATCGGGTTCCCGAAGGCGCTAGCCATTCCAACGCGGGCGCTACTCAGGATGTTGCTGGTGATTCCATTGCGAGCGCTGCTGATGCCGTCGCCGATCTTGCTCGTGGAGCGCGGACGGGGGGTGCAATCGGAGCGGTCACCGGGAATGGCACCGGCCCGATGTCGGTCGTGATCTGGACCACCACGCCCTGGACCCTGCCGGCCAATCAGGCCGTGGCGCTGAACCCCGAACTTGAGTACGCGCTGGTGCAGGTGGCCGAGGACGGGCCGAACGGCGCCGAGCGGCTGCTGGTCGCCGAGGGGCTGCTCAAGGACACCATGCTGCGCTGGGACATCGAGCATTATCGGGTCATCGCCTATGGTCGTGGCGATGCCTTCGAGGGTCTGATGCTCGCGCACCCGTTCTACGAGCGCCAAGTGCCGATCATCCTCGGCGAGCATGTCACGCTTGAGGCCGGCACCGGTGCCGTGCACACCGCGCCCGGTCATGGCCTGGAGGACTACATCGTCGGTCGCCGCTACGATCTGCCGGTCGATAATCCGGTCGGCGGCAACGGACGCTTCCTCGACGGCACGCCGCTGTTCGCCGGCGAGAACGTCTTCGACGCCAATGAGCAGGTGGTCGAGACCTTAAAGGACAATCAGGCGCTGGTGCGCGAGCAGCGCTTCAGTCACAGCTATCCGCATTGCTGGCGGCACAAGACGCCGATCATCTTCCGCGCCACCCCGCAGTGGTTCATCAGCATGGAGCAGGCCGGTCTGCGCGAGGCGGCGCTGCGCGAGATCGGCCAGGTGCGCTGGATGCCAGACTGGGGCCAGTCGCGCATCGACGGCATGGTGCGTAACCGCCCGGATTGGTGCATCTCGCGCCAGCGCACCTGGGGCGTGCCGATCACGTTGTTGGTCGATAAGGAGAGCGGCGAGCTGCATCCGCGCACGTCCGAGCTGATCGAGCAGGTGGCCCAACGCATCGAGGTCAAGGGCATCGACGCCTGGTTCGAACTCAGGCCCGAAGAACTCTTGGGCGATGCCGAGGGCGGGCGCTATGAAAAGGTCCAGGACACACTCGATGTCTGGTTCGACTCTGGCGTCACGCACGCCTGCGTGCTCGATCGCGGCGCGGCTGAAACCGGGAGCGAGCCAGCCGTCGAATGGGCCGGTCTGCGCCGCCCGGCTGACCTCTACCTCGAAGGCTCCGATCAACACCGCGGCTGGTTCCAATCCTCGCTGCTGACCTCGGTGGCGATGCACGACCAGGCGCCCTATCGCGCGGTGCTCACCCACGGCTTCACGGTGGATGAGAAGGGCGAGAAGATGTCCAAATCGAAGGGCAACGTGGTGCGCCCGCAGGAGGTGATGAAGACCCTGGGCGCGGACATCATCCGGCTCTGGGTCGCCGCCGCTGACTATCGCGGCGAGATGCGCGTCTCCGATGAGATCCTCAAGCGCACCGCCGATGCCTATCGGCGCATCCGCAACACCGCGCGCTTCCTGCTCTCGAACCTCAATGGCTTCGACCCGGCCAGGGATCTGGTCCCAGCCGCCGAGATGATCGAGCTCGATCGCTGGGCGGTGGATCGGGCGCTGCAGTTGCAGCAGGAGTTCACTCAAGCCTATCAGGACTATCAGTTCCATCTGATCTACCACCGCTTGCACAACTTCTGCGTGGTCGACATGGGCGGGTTCTACCTGGATGTGATCAAGGACCGCCAGTACACCACCGGCGCCAACAGCCTGCCGCGGCGCTCCTGCCAGAGCGCGATGTACCACATCGTCGAGGCCATGAGCCGCTGGCTGGCGCCGATCTTGAGTTTCACCGCCGAGGAGATCTGGCGTCATCTGCCCGGCGAGCGCGACGAGACCATCTTCACCGCGACCTGGTACCAAGGGCTATTTGCGCTCGACGCTGCTGATCCCTTTGATCGCGCCTTCTGGAGCCAGGTGCTGGCGGTGCGCACCGCCATCGGTCGCCAGCTCGAGGCGGCGCGCACCCAAGGCCAGATCCGCGCCGCGCTCGATGCTGAGATCGATCTCTACTGCTCAGCGGAGTTGCAAGCGCTGCTCAGCCGCCTCGGCGACGAGCTGCGCTTCGTGCTCATCACCTCCGATGCCCTGGTGCATGCATTGGGCGAGCGGCCCGAGGACGCGATCGACACCGACGTCGAGGGGCTGGCGGTGCGCATCCGTGCCAGTGACCATCCGAAATGCGTGCGCTGCTGGCATCACCGCGCCGACGTCAGCACGCACGCCGCTCATCCCGAACTCTGCGGTCGTTGCGTGGAGAATATCGACGGCGATGGGGAGGTGCGGCGCTTTGCATAAACAGCAGCTCAAGAACCGAATCACGAATCATCCAGCGCAATGCGGCGCCAGAAGATCGACCCGATTTGCCCATGAAAGTCTCAGAGGTTTTGTCCAGACTCAAGGCTGAGGGCTGGTATCTCGCGACCACGAGAGGCAGCCATCGCCAGTTCAAGCATCCGTCGAAACCTGGCCGGGTCACGGTTTCCGGTAAACCGAGCGACGAGTTAGCGGCCGGAACTCAGAACAGCGTCTTCAAGCAAGCAGGTTGGAAATAGCTATGCGGTATGCCATCGTGATTGAGAAAGCCAAGGGTAATTTTTCGGCCTATGTTCCTGACTTGCCGGGCTGTATCGCCACCGGAGAGAGCGTCCCCGAGGTCGAAAGCCGCATCCGCGAAGCGATCTTGTTGCATATTGAGGGATTGCGCGAAGATGGATTGACAGTCCCATCGCCACAGAGCCAAGTCGACTATATCGACATTGCCGCCTGAGCCTTTATCACCCAAGGCAAACGGCGCATGATTTGGCAAATCAGCAGACGCTAAAAAATCCACGCGCGAATGCGCTTTCAGGTGACCCAGTGTCGTTGATCCTGGTCGTTGATACGGGTCGCCGCATGATCCGGCGGGAAAAGAACAACAATGACAGAACGCACGGCACCGGCTGATTTGATCTTCGTGCTCGAGGCCGACGGCACCATCGTCGACTTCTATCAGGCCGAGACCGGTGAGCTGTTCGTGCCACCAGAGGTTTTTCTGGGCAAGACACCGCAATCGGTGCTGCCGGCGGAGATCGGTTCAGCCTTTGCCGACGCCCTCCGCCGCGCGCAGCAAGGAGAGCGCTGGATCGCGTTTCAGTACCAGCTGCCGATGCCCTCGGGGCCGCGTCTTTTCGAGGCCCGCTTTGGCGCATTGGCCGCTTCCGGGCGCCATGTGGTGGCGGTGCGTGATATCACCCAGCAGGCTGCGGCGGAACAGCGCCTGCGTGAGCGCGAGTCGCTGCTGGAAACCATGTTCGGGCAGACCACCGATGCCATCGTGCTGGCGGAGCCGGAGACCGGGCGCATCCTCGAATTCAACGATGCCGCTTGCCATGGATTGGGCTACAGCCGCGCCGAGTTTACCGGGTTTGCGGTGCGCGATTTCGAGGCCGATCATGATCCCGCCACTATCGCCGACAATATCCGCGCCATCCTCGCCGGTGAGATCCTTGGTTTCGAGACGCGGATGCGGCACAAGGATGGGTCGCTCAAGGCCGTCAACCTGACCTTCCGCTTGGTCGAGCACAACGGTCGTCAGCTGATCTCGGGCGTCTGGCAGGACATCACCGAGCGCAAGCGCCGGGAGCGCGAGCTGGACGAATACCGCTTGCATCTCGAGGAGTTGGTCGCCTCGCGCACCATGGATCTGGAGGCCGCCAAGACCGCCGCCGAGAGTGCCAACCGCGCCAAGTCGGCGTTCCTCTCCAACATGAGCCATGAGATCCGCACGCCGATGAACGCGATCATCGGCTATGCCCATCTGATGCGCCGTGATCCGCTCACCCCACGGCAGTCGCAGCAGCTCGAGAAGCTCTCGGCCTCGGCACAGCATCTGTTGCATATCATCAACGATGTGCTGGATCTGTCGAAGATCGAGGCCGATAAGATCCAGCTCCAGGAGGACGACTTCGAGCCGGCGCGGATCATCGATCACGTTTGCGCCCTGGTGACGCCGACCTTGATCAACAAAGGCCTGGGGCTGCGCATCGATCTTGATCATCTGCCGTTGCGGGTGCGCGGCGACAGTACCCGGTTTGGGCAGATCATGCTGAATCTGCTCAGCAATGCGGCCAAGTTCACCGAGGAGGGCGAGGTCTCGATTCAAGGCTTCCTGCTCGCTGGGGATCAGCTTCCGGCGCGCACCCGGCCAACGGCGGAGACCTCGCCAACGTCAGAAACCACGTCAACCGCCGTGACTCTGCCAATCTCGGATGCCACTTCAACCGCAGAGACTCTGCCAATCTCGGAAGCCACGTCAACCGAAGAGACCCTGCCAATAGCGGACGCCGCGTCAACCGCAGAGACCTTGCCAATCGCGGACGCCGCGCCGATCGCAGAGAACGCGTTGCGGCTCGGCTTCGAGGTCTGTGACACCGGCATTGGCATGACCGAGGAACAGCGCGCGCGGTTGTTCCAGGCCTTTGAGCAGGCCGATGCCAGTACCACGCGACGCTATGGCGGCACCGGTCTGGGGCTGGCGATCAGCAAGCGACTCTGCGAGCTGATGGGCGGACGTATCCGGGTGCGCAGCGAGCCTGGTCAGGGCAGTTGTTTTACCGTCGAGATCCCGTTTCGACCTGCAGCCTCCATGGAGCCCGTCGGGTCTCTGTTGGAGCGCCTGCGTGAGCGTCGCATGCTGGTGATCGATGATGACCCCGCGCATCGCGAGATCTTGCTGCAGATGCTGGAGTCGTTCCAGGTGCGGGCGGAGGCGGTGGCGAGTGGCGCGCTCGGGCTGAGTGCGGCGCTGAAGGCGGACCGGCTGGGGCAGCCGTTTGATCTCGTCCTGGTCGACTGGCGCATGCCGGAGATGGATGGCATTGACACCGCGCATAGCCTGCAGGCGCTGCCCCTGCGGCAGGCGCCGGTGTGCATCCTGGTCACCGCCTTTGGTGATGAACTGCCGGCGGATCGAGCCGCCACCGCCGGGATCACCCAGGTGTTAGCGAAGCCGGTCACCGCCTCCAAGCTCTGCGACACCTTGCAGTCGGCGCTGCAGGCTCGGGCTCAGGCTAAAGCCCAAGCCCAAGCCCAAGGCCAAGGCCAAGCGACTGCAAAGGAGCAGCCGGATAGGATGGCGCTGCGGGATACCATGGCGCCGTTGGATGCGCCGCCCACATCCGGCGCCGAATCCATCGTTGGTTCCTTCAGCCGCCACATCCTGGTGGTCGAGGATCATGCGATCAACCAAGAGGTCACGCGCGAGCTGATCGAGGCGCTCGGGCATCGCGTCAGCATCGCCGCGGATGGCGCCGAGGCGATTGCCCAGGTGCGCGAACAGACGTTTGATCTGATCCTGATGGACATTCAGATGCCGGTGATGGATGGTTTAACGGCGACGCGGGAGATTCGTCGCCTGCCCGGGTGTCAGCAGGTGCCGATCGTGGCGATGACGGCGAATGTGTTCGAGGCGGATCGGCAGCGCGCACTGGAGGTCGGCATGAATGCCCACATCGGCAAACCGATCGAGCCCGATGTGCTGGCCGCGACCCTGCAGCAGTGGTTGCCCCAAGGCCACTCGGCTGCGCCGCTAGACGCCTCGCCCAGTGCCTCGCCTGACACCTCGTCAACTGTGCGGCCAAATGAGCGGCCAAGTAGGTGGTCAAGATCATGGCCAAGTGCGGCCCGGCAACCGCTGGCGGTGAATGATACCTCTGCCGGCGCCGTGGCACGGATGCTGGCCGAGGTGCCGGGCCTCAATGTCGAGCATGGACTGCGCCGGCTGCGCGGCGATCGTCGCCACTACAGCCGGCTGTTGCATCGCTTCGTCGATGATCACGGGCAGGATGCGGAGCGCTTGAGTCAGTACTTGCAGACGCGAGATTGGGAGGCTATCGCCCCCTTCGCGCATGCGCTGAAGGGGGTTGCCGCCACCTTGGCGGCCGACCGGATTCGTTACCATGCGGCCGATATCGAGCAGGCCGCGCGCATGGGGCTCAACCCGGAGCGCTTGCGGGCGCCGATCGAGCAACTGGGGTTGGCGCTGCAGTCCTTTTGCGCCGCTGTCCGGCGACTGCCCCTGGATCGATCTCCTGAGCAGGGGTCTTGCGGGGTCGACGCGGGGGCTGTTGCCGACGACCAACAGCAACAGCTCGCTGATCAGCTCGAACGGCTCGAGTGTCTGCTATCGAATGACGACACCGAATCCAATCGTCTATTTGAGGACGCGAGGCCCCTGCTGAATGCGGCCTTCGGTGAACGGCTGCATCGGTTGGAGCGGCACATCGGCGACTTCGATTACGAACCGGCATTGATGCTGCTGCGCGAGCTGCGTGCCAAGCAGCGGGCAGACCGAGTCGACCAAGCCGATCGAACCGATGTTGACCCACCTGCAAAGGATGATGCGAATGGGATCTGAAATTGCTCATGCACGACTGATGAGTCGCTGCAATCTTACAGCGTGCGGCGGGCGCTGACGTCATGCGCTGAGCGTCCCCTGGATCTAGTGGCACGCTATGGTGGCGAGGAATTCGTCGCCCTGCTGCCGGAAACCGATCGCAACGGCGCCCGCCATCTGGCCGAGCGGATGCGGGCGGGCGTGGAAGCATTATCCATCCCTCATGTAGGCTCCAGCATTGCCGAGGTGGTGACCCTGAGTCTCGGCGTGGCGACTCACAAGGATGGCGATGCCAAGGCTGATCTGAGCCAATTACTGGCCTGTGCCGATCAAGCCCTATACCGTGCCAAGCATCAAGGGCGCAACCGGGTGGAGCAGGAAGCGATGCAGAGGGTGGGCGGCGACTGATCATGGTCCGCGTTCGACAATGCGTCCGCGAACTGTCCGCGCTTCACAATCGCGCGCGGATGTCTCATACCGCATCTGACCAAGCAACGAGGAGTTGATGATGGAAGCCATCCGCCGGCAAACGATCGATGACCTGATGCAAGCCTGGGCAGAGGACGAGCGCCTCGAACTGATCGATGGCGAGATCGTTCAGCGCCCGATGGCGCGGTTCGAGCATGGCTTGGCTCAGTCTGGCCTCATTGAGGAAATCGCACCGCTCAAGCGGCAGTCCGGTCCTCGCGGCTGGTGGATCGTCCCCGAGGTCAGCGTGCGCTACAACGAGCATCAATGTCCCAGTCATGATCTCGCCGGGTGGCGACGCGATCGTCTTCCATCGCGCCCGAGCGGCGTGATGACCTTAGCACCGGACTGGGTCTGCGAGATCCTCTCGCCCGGCCATGAGGGAAAAGACCTGGTTCACCATCTGTTGCTGCTGCAGCGCGTCGCGGTCCCGTACTACTGGATCATCTCGCCCGAGGATCGCTCGCTGATCGCCTATGCACTCGACGATGGGCGCTATAGGGTCATCTTTTCCGCGCAGTATGCCGAGGGCGACAGGCCAGAGCGTGTCCGCATCCCGCCTTTCGAAGCTGGCGAGATCGATCTCGGCGCGATCTTCGGCGACACGGAGCCCGATGACTGAAAGCGACCCTGATCGGCGGGGTCGAAGGGGGTCATTATTGGCGACGCGCGAAGATCGGTCGGCGGTTCCGCCTGTTCTTTCGCTACGATTCCGGAGCCAAGATCATTGTGTTTGCCTGGGTCAATGATGCGCGGACGTTGCGGGCAACAGGGAGCAAGTCAGATCCCTACACCCTATTCGAGAAGATGCTCGAACGCGGGAACCCGCCTGATGACTGGGATAGCCTGGTTGCCGCGAGCCAGTCGGATTGGTCGTCATCAGGAGGGTCAGGTCCGGTCTAGGTGGTGCTCGAATTCATCGCCCAGGACTGAGCGGCCAAGCCTCCTCATAAGGTCAGGCTTGGTCTAGATGGCGCTCGAATTCATCGAGGGCCTTGAGTGCCGTCTCGAAGTCGTAAACATCCGCGGCCTTGGCGAGCGGCTTGAAGGCACCGGCAAGTTGTGTCGCCGCGAGTTGCTCTTGCAACCCTGAGATCACCTCGAGGGCGCGGATATCGTCGCTCTCCAAAAGCCCTCGTAGCCGGTTGAGTGGCGCTTTGATGGCGGAGCGATCGATGGCGACGGCGGTCGGCGTGGTCGGTTTCGCCACAGCCACAGCCACAGCCACAGCCGCAGCCGCAGCCGCAGCCGCAGCCGCTGTCGTTGTCGTGGCTGCGCTGGCTGTTGCTGATGCTGATGCCGATCGTTGCGCGGGTGCCGATGAACTGGCAGCAGGCGAAGTCGGTGCAGGCGCCTCAAAGCGAGCAGAGGCGGAAGAGCCAGCAGCGGCGCCGGAGTCGGAAGAGCCAACAGAGCCAACAGAGCCAACAGAGCCAACAGAGCCAACAGAGCCAACAGAGCCAACAGAGTCAGCAGAGTCAGCAGAGTCAGCAGAGTCAGCAGAGTCAGCAGAGTCAGCAGAAGCGGCAGAGCCATCAGCCGTCTCAAACGCCGGCAGTCCAGCGATCACCGGCTCCAGTACCGCTAGCGTTTGCTCGAGCATGGTCTGAATCGTCTCCGCATCCTGCCCAGTGGCGCAGGCCTGTTCGAGCGCAGCGGCCGCCTCCCGCACGCCCTCGGCACCGATGTTTGCCGCTACGCCCTTAAGCGTATGCGCGCAGCGGGTCGCCGCCTCGGCGTCTTCTGCCCGTGCCGCGAGCGCGGCGGTGAAGTCGTCGGCAAAGTTGGCCTCGCTGTCGCGGAAGCGCCGTAGCAAGCGGCGATACAGCGTCTGATTGTGCTGGGCGATCGCTAGCCCGGCGGCAGTGTCGATGCCCGGTAGCGATGAAGAAGGAGTGAGTTGAGAGGAGTGAGGAGTGAGTGGGGAAGGGTCAGGAGTGAGTGGAGAGGAGTGAGGAGTGAGTGGGGAGGGGGCAGGGGTGAGTTGAGAGGAGTGAGGAGTGAGTGAGGACGGGGCGCCTTGTGCTCCAGCTGTTACCTGTCTCTTGCTGCGCTCTTCTACTCTTTCCTCACTTCTAATCACTCTCTCCTTCTCCTTTCCCTCACTTCTAGTCACTCTCTCCTCGACCTTGATCCAACGCGCCATGGTGGTGAGCAGCTCGCGCACCTTG
>NZ_JAYESN010000119.1:0-11611 GCF_034860625.1 Lamprobacter sp. | reverse complement strand
CGGGCGCGCGGCGGCTTCGTGCAGCAGGCCCAGCTCGGCAAGCACTGTGGACTCCAAGATCTGCTGGGCGGTCTCGAACAAGGTCCGCTCTTCAAAGCGGATATGGGCATACAAGGCGTCACCGAAGCGCACCAGGGCCTCAGCGGCTTCGCTGCCGATCAATGCGCGCAGCTCGGCGTGCTCGCTCAGGGTCTGCTCGACCAAGGCGTCCTGGCCGGCGAGGCGCAAGGCGGGAAGCAGCCCGCGCTCCTCGAGCTGGAAGTGCGGTTCGAGTTCATCGGCAAAGCGGCTCTGGATCTCGGCCCAAGCGGCCTGGCGCTCGGAGTCTTGCGCCGTCGCCAGTTCACGCGCCCGCTTGGCGAGCACCAAGCCGGCTTGATGGTCGTGCGACAGGCGCACCAGGTTGGGATCGCGTTGCATCGGCAGCGTCCGCGTCAAACACCAACGCTTGAGGGTCGCACTGCCAGGTCCGAGCGGTCAATGAGGCCGCCTCGTCAGCGGCCCATCACTGGAGCTTTCAACGCTCTCTTTGGTTCCCAGCGTCTTTCGTGACGAGCTTCACGACGTCGCTCACCTCGTCGGCGGCGATCGATCCCAGGCTCCGATACGGCATAGCGCGGTTCGTGAGGACCGCTTCCCGCCCAGAGCAGACGCTGCCCCCCGGAGCAGAACTGGCCGATGCGTGAACTGGGGCGGACACGAAACCTGGCGCTCGGTTCAGCGCTGGTACCAACAAGCCGATTCTCAACGACACCGGTGAACCGATCGACGAGTCGACGGCGCTCTCCAAGACATCTCGTTGCTACAGCGCAACCAGCGTGACCAGATAGACCGCACAGGCCGCGGCAGTGCCTTGCACCAGCGTGCCTAGGGTTTGGAGCCGGTAGCCGGTCTGGACATCCATGCCGGAAAATTGGGTGACCACCCAGAAGTAGCTGTCGTTGGCATGCGAGACCACCATGGCACCGGCACCGATGGCAACCACTGCCAAGGCGCGCTGGGCCTCTCCGTCGAGACCCAGGTTGCTCAGCAGCGGCGCAACTAAGCTGGCGGTTGTAATGATAGCGACCGTGGACGAGCCTTGAGCGGTCTTGATGCTCGCGGCGATGATGAAGGGGAGCCAGACGCCAAGATGGATGCCCGCCAGGGCGTCGCCGATCACATCCGCGATCCCCGAGTGCTGCAAGACCTTGCCAAAGGCGCCGCCGGCGCCAGTGATGACGATGATGGTGGCAGCACTGACGATGGCCTCACCGACCCAGCCGGTCATGGACAGCCTCTGCCGATCAAACCGCTTAGGCAGCGTCATGGCGAAGGCAACGCCAATCAGCAGTGCGACGGACGGCTGACCCAAGAACCCCAGCAGGGCCAGTGCAGTGCCGCCATCGCCGAAAGGCTTGGACGGCAGTTCGGCGATCGAGCGTGCGACGATGAGCACGATCGGCAGGAAGATCGGCAGCAGCGCATGCAAGACGCTGGGCATCCCGGCCTCGCTGATCTGAGCTGCTGTTTTCTCATGCTCAGCGTCCACACCGGGGCCACCTTCTGGTGCAATAGAGGTCCGCGAAGCCACCAGCACGGCGAACAACCAACCTGCGACCAAGGACACCAGTCCCACGGCCATGCCCCAAAGGATGACCAGCCCGAGGTCGGCGCCGAGAATGCCTGCCGCGGCCACCGGCCCTGGGGTCGGTGGCACCATCGTATGGGTCGCGTAGAGCCCAAGGCTGAGTGCGACCGCCGCGGATGCCAGGGTGATCCCGGCCTTGCTTGCCAAAGCGCGCATCAGCGGCGAGAGCAAGACGAAGGCGGAGTCGCAGAACACCGGGATAGACACGAGATAGCCCATCCCCGCCATCGCCGCAGGCACGTGTCTCTGTCCCGTCAGTTTGAGGAGGCTGGTGGCGAGACAGTAAGCGCCGCCAGACCTTTCCAGAAAGGCACCGATGATCGCGCCGGCCAGAATGACGATCCCGATGTAGCCGATGGTATCGCCAAACCCCTGATTGACGGCGTCCACGACCTCGTTGAGCGGCATCCCGGAGAGGATACCGAAGCCCAAGGCCGTGATCAGCAGCGCCAAGAAGGGATGCATCGTCAGCCTGGTGGTGGCCAGGACGATGAAGGCGATGGACAGGAGCAGTAGGGTCACAAGCCACATGACGATGTCCTCTTTCGGACAGGGCAGACTGCGCAGCCTGAGGATCTAGCCGCGCTTGGCACTGTTGATGTAGAGCGCATCGAGCTGCAGGATACTGCACTCGCAGTAGACCGGCATCGGCCGGCGTGTCGCAAACGGCGAGGTGCCACCGAACTGGTCGCCGGAGTGCTTGTCCGCGATCTGCGGCGAGCAGGGTTGAACCCGCTTGGCGCCCATCTGGCGCGCCAGTGAGCCGGCCACCACCTCGCGATCACCGTGCATCAGCATGATCAACGGCTGCTGCTCAGTCTCCATGATCAACATCTTGACTACCTGGTGCTCATCGACGCCCAAGGCTTGCGCGACCTCAGCGGTCGTTCCGCCGGTGCAGAGGCGTAACAGAAGCCGCTGAAGGCGACGTCAGCCTGGCGTAAAGGTGCGACCTGCCAATGGTAAGGAGCGTGACACGGCAAAGCCGCCACTGGAGATCCAGGAAGGGTCATAGTGAAACCCGATGCGGCCGAGCGGATCACGCCACAATTCGCCGACCAGGCGGTGCTCATACCAGACGCCCAGGCGGTCAGGATCGCTCAAGGAGCGACCTCCTTGGTGATCGGCCGAGCGCGCATTGGCGCTGCCCCTGCGCGTGGTTGGATGCTGACTTCCAGGCCGAGCGTGCGCAGCGCCTTCAGCACTTTGCCGATCTCGGCGGTTTCCTTACCCCGTTCGAATTCCGACAGGAAACGCGGACTCAGGTTGCCAAGCCCGGACACCGTCTCCAGCGTCAGATGGCGCTGCTTGCGATGGGCGCGTGCCAAGCGTCCGAGGTCCTCGGTGGTCTGGATCACCCCGTAAAGGATCTCTTCGTCTGTCATCACCGCCCCTCAACATTGATACCGTACGGTAAAAAATGACAGTTTCATCCAGCAATGACAAGGAAAAGTGAGCGTACGTGAACAGTCCCACAGGCCGCCATGAGGCGATCAGACCTTGACCCTCTTCATACCGGACAGCCTCTGAGCAAAGCGTCCCGCTTCTTAGCCTGACTGAGACCCTGAGGGGTCGACCTGGAGCAACCAATGCCCCCCTTGGCAACCCTGGCGATTAAGGTTGACCCTCCTCCGGGCGCTCGCCGCGGATGTAGTGGGTTGCGCTAGAATCACAGCCTCCGCTTGCGACCGGAGTCGACCGCGTTGATCGAGATCGAATACATCGTCAAAGATAAGCAGGGGACGGAACGATTGCGGACCGCCGACAAGAAAGCAGCCGATGCCTATGACAAGGCGCTCGAGATCGCTGACCGGCTTGCGCAGTTGCTGCGCGAGGATCAGGTTTTACCCGACCTGCCGAGCGCAGACCTCGAGGAGCTGACCATCTACCTGGCGCGCAACGCTCGCAACGTTGAGCGGGTGCTCAAGGGCAAGGAGCCAGAGCCCACGCCACCGTCGGCGGAGCGCACGGATCACTCCGAATCGCCCGCCGAGCAGTCCGCCGGCGACGCCGACAGCAAGGTGACCGAGTTGAAGCGGGCGTCGTCAGCGTGATGCGCTTGGAGACGACCGCATCGTCCCTGCAACGGAGACCCTTCAAACCGAATGGTGCGCTGACGTTGACCAACGAGAAGCCATTTCCCTTGGCGATTGAGGCGCCGGACGCCAGGGTGATCGCGCTCACCGCGGAGATGCTGACCAAGGCGTCCACCCTGGCGCGCCAGAGCCCACGCGGGCGGATCATCCAGCGTCTGCACAAGTGCGATGACGCGCCGCTGCACCGCATGTTCAACGTCATGCAGCCGGGTAGCTATGCACGAGCGCATCGCCACAGCAACCCGCCGAAGGCGGAAGCGTTCATCGTGCTGAGCGGAGCCGTGCGCTTCGTGGCGTTCGACGATCGCGGAGACATCCTCCAATGCCTGGACATGCGACCCGGGAGCGCAACCTTTGGTGTCGATATCGAGCCCGGCGTCTGGCACACGCTGATCGTGCTGGAGCCCGATACCATCCTCTTCGAGGTCAAGAACGGCCCTTACTCACCCGCCTCGGATAAGGATTTTGCAGATTGGTCTCCGGCGGAGGACACGCCCGAGTCGGCGCGGTTTCTCACTGAGCTGATCAAGCAGACGGGCGGCATGCCATCAGGGCCAGGACGCTGAATGCTGACCCTGGGCGATGGCAAACCGCCTGCGACCCAGATCACCCTTGCTTGCTTGAGTGAGTGAGTGAGTACTACCAGGATGGTCACGCGGGACCGTCCGATGGATTGATGACGCACTGCGCACTGACGGGCCGCATTCGTCGACAAGGAGGGCAAGCGCATGACCGGGTCGCCGGACATGAAAACCAAACCAACCTCAGGGGAACGATCACAGATGGCCGTCTTTGCACGCTCATGGTCTCTCTTTCGCAGCGCGCTGGCCGTGCTCGCCACCGACAAGGGCTTCGTCCTGTATCCCCTGCTGGCAGGGCTCGGCATCCTGATCGTCTCGGCACTGATTCTGGGCGGTGGTGGCTGGCTGGTCCTGAGCCATCCCGAGTTGGAACAGCTGTTGTCGCAGCTGGATCAGCAGACTCAAGCGGGCGATGCGCCCTGGTGGGCCTATGCCGCCGGCGCACTGCTGCTCTGGCTGTTTCTGCTGGTCACCAGTTTCATCACCAACTTCTTCCTGACCGCCTTGGTGGGTGGCACGCTGGAGCGGTTGCGTGGCGGCGATCCGAGCTTGAGCGACGGCTTGGCGTTGGCGCGCCAACGCGCGGGCGTCATCCTCGGCTATTCCAGCATCGCCGCGACGGTCGGCCTCTTGCTCTCGTTGCTGCGCGGGCGTGACCAGCAGCCTGGCATCGGGTTCTTGCTCGCCAGCCTGGGTGGCTTTGCCTGGGGTGTGGCGACCTTTCTGGTGATACCGGTCTTGGCGGCGAAGGACATCGGCCCGATCGCGGCGATCAAGGAGAGCGTGACCCTGCTCAAGCGCACCTGGGGTGAGCAGCTCAGTGTGAATGTCGGTCTCGGTGTCATCATCGGCTTGCCGATGCTGCTGCTGTTGGCCGGTACCGTCGCCGGCGGCGTCTGGGCGGCAAGCACCGAACAGCCGGTTCTGCTCATCATCACGATCGCCACCGGCGTGACCCTGATCGCGTTGTTGTCGCTGATGAGTGCCACCCTCAATGCCATGATCCGCGGGGCTGTCTATGTCTATGCCGAGACCGGAGAGGTGCCCGGGGCTTTCGACGACGCGTTCGTGCGCCAGGCCATGCGGTCACGGACCTGAGCCCTCTGCTGCGCGCTGCAGTACCCCGCCGCTGCCCCCTCGACCGAGGTGGTGCTGGTCCAGGTCGCTTTTGGCTCGGGGCTAAACAGGTCCTTGATCGCCGCAGCAGGATGTCCTAGCGATGTCCGGTCCAGTCGCCAATCGACCTGTTGCCTGTCCGGTACCCGCTCACACCCGCTTCTGTGTCTGCGTCAGCAGCACAGCCAGCGCCGCAGTGGCGATCACTGCCAGCGCCGGTATAGCCAGAGGCGGCACCGGTAAGGGCAACAGCAGCCCGAACCCAACCAAGAACGCCATTGCGATCAAAACGCGCACGGCCAACCGATGCGCCAAGGGACTCGGATAATCGAACCCAGCCAGGCGGATGCGTCGGCGGATCACACCATCCGCCACGGCGCCGATCAGAACGAAGAGGATGAACGGCCACCAGGCGAAGAGCACGACCAGGCGCTGGATGGCCAGATAGATCGCGAACCAGATCAGATCGAGCCGCTGCTTGACCCAGGGCCAGATCGGAACAGCGGCCAGCTTATCGAGTTCGGGCGTATCCGTCACGACCGCAGCATCCGGCAGCAGCAGTTCATAGCTGGCATCGACCAGCCCCGAGCGCAGGAAGAGGGTCCCGTAGCCGCGCTGTGTGGCCGCAAAGACCGCGGTCGCCGTCTCATCCCCCAACTGACTCGAGACCCAACGCACCTCCTGATCCCGCATCCGCGTCGACCAATCGGCCGGAATCAGCGCCGAGAGCAGCACGAATTCCATGATCAACAGCATGACCGCGACCGTCGTCGCCCAGAGCCAGCTGGTCTTGGTTTGGGCGTCAGTCGCCATCGGGTCGGTCGTTCCCTGAACGAGCGTGAGCAGTCTCGGGCTGTGCGACAGGCGCGACAGCATCGCCTGGCACAGGGGTAGAGACGGACTCCGTTGTCGACGTTGGCAGGCCGTTCTCATCGCTGACCACGCGCGCCTTCCCGAACGCTGGCCGGGTCTGCCTGTCCGTCTCAGGCGCTCGCGCAGTCTCGGCCTTGAGTCCCGCTGTAGCCTCCTCGGCCAACGCCTCCGGCGCCACCAGGATCGGCAATCGACCCTTGATCGTTCGCCCCCCTGCCAAGCGTCCGATGTACTCCAGATTGGGCAGATGCCCGAGCAGCGCCGGCGGCAGCAGATCACCCTCCTCTTCGATCAGGCGCTCACCGGCATTGCCACTGTAGAGCAGCGGATTGTCCGACTGCGTGCTGCTGGCCTGGGTGCGCATCAGCGTCTGCAGGCGAATCTTTGGCAGGCTGTCGGTGATGTAGGTCTGGGTCTCGGCATCGAGCACCCGCAGCGCGATCAGGTTGTTCAGGTTCGCCAGTACCTGGGTCGCCTTGTCCTTGCTGCCGGTGCGCGCGGCAAAGTCGGCGAAGCTCTGGGTGGCCACGGTCAGCCGCAGCCCGGCACCACGCCCCTTGTTCAGCAACTGCACGAAGGGATCGTTCATCACCTCGGCGGCCTCGTCGATGAAGACGCTGACCGGCTTGTTGGCCATGCCGTAGTTGTAGCGTTCACCCGCCACCGCGGTCAGTTCAGCGATCACCAGCGAGCCGATGGCACTGCCGACCATGCCGTCGGAGAGCGAGTCAAGGCCGATATAGGTCACCGCGCGGTCATTGATCAACCGCGTGAGCCGCTCCAGTGAACGATGATCCCGCTCGTCATCCTGATCCGGCGAGAGTAATGGCCCCAACTCACCGGAGGTCAGCATCACGAGGACCGGCATCAGGCTCGCGACCATCTTCGAGAAATGCACCCGCTCATGGGTATAGAGCGTCACCAGGCCATCGATGACCGACGAGGGTTGGGTTGGCGCAATGCGGTTGCGGTAGTGCCGGATCAGCGTCGGCACACGCGAGCCACCCGAGCGACCCTCCTTTTGCAACCGGTCCGGATCGAATCCCGGATCGATCTGGGTGCTATAAGCCACCAAGGCGCGCTCGACCAGCGCATCGACTCCGCCCTCGAGATAATGGCGCAGCTTGAGCAGGTTCGGGCGCTCCTCGACCAGCAGCAGACCGGCGATCACGTGCGTCATCGCCATCTGGCCGAAGGCCTTGAACGGATCAGCGCCGGTCTCCGAGGGCACCAGTGCCGCGATGCGGCTGGCCAGCTCGGTATGCCGACCAAAGGTGGCCATCGGATCGAGGCGGCAGGACTGCGCCGGAAACGCCGGATGGAAGGAGACGAAGGCAGCGGGTCGCCCGGCCAGCGCACAGGCCCGCCGGGCGTTGTCGCGCAGCTCACGATCGCCTTTGGGGTCGATGATCAGCACCGCCTCACCGCGCAGCACGGCCTGGGTGATCAACAGATCGAACAATCGCGTCTTACCCGCCCCCGTGGTCCCAACCACCAGGAGATGCCCTTCCAGGGTCGAGAGCGGCACCGCCAGATCCTCCTCGCGCGGGGCAAGCCCATGCAGCCAATGCGCGCCGACCGTACTCGGTGAGACCTCGGTCAACTGCGACGGACCGATCCGCAGCAGGTCATGCGCCAGTTGTGCCTGCTCGCGCTCCCAGGGGAAGCCTTGCCCGAGCCAGAGCTGACCGGGAAAACGCGTCATGGTCTGCGCCAGGTCGTCGGCGGTGACGAAGGCCAGCTCGCGGCCTTGGAGGTTTTTGCGGAGTCGGTGCTGCCGCAGTGCCCCCGGCAACCAGGTCAAGGCCATGAACGGGGCCAGCAAGGCGAAGGCATGAAAGGCACCGCGATGCAGTTGCCAATGATCGGCACTGGCGAAGGCAAAGGCCCCAAGCAGCAGCCAGAGGCCGACGGCCTGCGCCTCATAGTTCGCACGCCAGGGATTGGTGTAACGCAGACTCATGATGAACGCTCCTCACGGATCAGGAGGTCAAGGCCATCAGCACGCACCCGCTCATCACTGAGTAGTGCATCGCGCAGCCGATAGACGCCAAAGCCACGTTGCTTGGCCAAGGCTTGCAAGGCGGTGCGACTCAACCGCCGCTCACGCTGTCCCTGGGCAGGGCGCAGCTCCAGGATGAGCCGCTCGAGCACCTGCGGATTGAGGCGTGCGACCCCCACACGGGGCGATGGCGTTGGGGATCGCGTTGGGCTGGTTTGGCAGGCATCGATCGGTGATGTCGGCCCCTCGGGCGAGGGCTCTGGTGGACGCTCGAGCACCTCTGCCGACACCTGAACGGGCCGCTCTGCCGGCAGCTCAGATGGCAGTGCGTCCAGCCATGCACGCAGAGCCTCAGAGCAGACGGGGGTCAGCACGATCCAGCGCGCCCCGGCATGATCCCGCACGCGCCGCATCGGCGTGGCCGGATCGGACTCAATCAGTCCATCCGCGCTCAGCGCCTCGGCCGCGATCCGCGGTGACCAGCCCACCTTGGCGAACCAGTCGGGATAACGCAGCCAATAGAGCCCCTCGCGCCACATCGCGGTCTCGCCGTCGGTGGCCCCGAGCTGATCGAGGTGGTCCAGCAAACCCGCGCTCTGCTTCAGCAGCGCCCGCAGGCGGGTTTCTGCAGTGACGTGTGCCGACGCTGGCTCTTGCGATCCGGCCTGAGCGACGGAGACAGACGTCGTGCCCGGGGCCTGTGCCACCCTGAGCGCTTGTGCCGCCTCCGCGTCGAGGGCTGCTGTGGCCATCTCGTCAGCGACAGGCTGCTTGATCTCCTGCTCCGGATCGGCTTCGCGCGTTTCCTGCAGAGAGTCCTCCACGGTGGGCACAGGCACGGTCGCCGTCTGCGTCGTCGACACCACCTCAACTGGCGCCGGCGCACCGAACGGAAACAACAAACCGGGATCACTGAGGCGAAGCAGATGCAGCCAGACCGGCGTTCCATCCTGACGTGCAAGCGGCGCCGGAGCCAGACGCCAGGTCGGCCCCGGAGCGCTAGTATCCGTCTGCACGACGACCAGCCCGCGCTCGAACAGCAGCTCGGCGAGGGTGTCCGGATCGCGCGGAATACCGGGGAGATGATCTTCTGCCAGCCGCTCGGTCAGGTCACGCGCCGCGGCGGGCCAGACCAGATGCAGACCGCCTTCGCGCAGCAGCCAGACGCGCGCACCGGGCACATTGACCTGCCAGCGCCCCTCATGCAGCAACCGGCGCATGCCGTCGATCAGGTAGCGTTCGACCGGCACCCCGACCGCGGTCTCCAGAGGCGTGATGCGGTGGCTCTTCAGATCCTGCTCGACACTGGAGCGATCGGCCTTGCGCACCAAGTCGACCAGTGGGCTGGGGTGCGGCACTTGGGTAATGGCACTGAGGAAGCCGACATAGACGCGCGGATCAGGCGTGCTGAGCCAGGCCTCGATGCGCCCTGGCAGGATCCTGCGCAGCGCGGCCAGGCTGAACGGCTCGTGGTCACCGGCACGACCTGCGCGCCAGTGCAGGAAATAGCGCCGGAGCCCGTGGCGGCTGGCCCAGTCGAGCAGGTCGCCCTGGAACGGACTCCAGGTCAGCTGCCCGTCACGATCGGTGGCGCTGACATCGGCGATCGCCTTGCCGGCATCGTGCAGCAAGCCGGCCAGCGCCGCAGCGGCGGCAAAACGCGGCTCGATCTGCAGTTGCTGCTCGCGCGGACGATCGCGCGCGACGAGCACGCCCTGACTGAGCATCGTCGCCCTGAAGGCGACCTCGAGCCCGTGGCGCAGCAGTCCCCCACTGCCGCAGTGATGGTGCGCCTCGCTGGCCGGGAGCAGATGCACGAAGGCGGCATAGCGGCGGATCACCGGCTCGATGTAGGTGGCCCAGCGTGGCGTGCCGTCGTCATCGTCACCCAGACCCAACTGCTGCTTCAGCCGCTCGATCAGCGCCGACTGGCTCTCGAGGAGTTGATCGACCGTCGCCACCGGCAGTCCGCGGGCGAAGGGCGGATAGCGTGGAATCTCTTCCAGGTCGACCGGCTCGGGGGCCGGGGTTTGTGGCGCGACGGCCAGGCTCGGCTGTGGCGGCTGAAGAGCCTGCTCTGTCCCACGGCACCAGGCGACGAGGCGATTCATGCCGAATCCTCACCGTCCGGACTGGCGAGCGCCTGAGTATCCATCGTCTCCGGTGCTTCCTGCGCCCGCAACCCCTGCAGCGCCTGCAGGCGTCGCTCGATCTCGCTCATCAGACGCAGTTGCCGGCGGATCGCGCTGAGGCCCTGCTCGGCGTCCAACGCGATCGCGCGCTCCCAGGCCAAGGCGCCGATGAAGGCCTTGCGGCCATAGCGATCCCCGGCGCCACGGGCGATGTAGTCAGTGCGCCCACGCCAACGCACGCGATACCACTCGAGCGTAAAGCTGCCACCAGGCCGACGGGGTTTGCGTACACGCATGCCGAGGCGCGAGCTGCGCATCCCGACCGGTTGCAGGAGCCGGGTCTCGCGCAGCCGCGTCATGATCTCAAGCTCAAGGGTCTCGGCTTGGAGGCGCAGTTCGGCGCGGATGCCGGTGAAGGCGTGGCGCAGTTCCTCGAACAGGTGGCTTTCGAGGCAAGCGGGTGCCTCAGCGCACCCTGCGGATGCGGTCTCTGCCTCCTGTTTACCTCGGTGGGCGACCCCCTGTCGGGTCACCTGTGCATCGATGCGGCTAAGCGGCTGGTCAGGCATGGCTGACCACCTGCTGCCCGCAGCGCAGCCACCGACACCTGGGTCGTGCACAGCCTCCTGCGCACAGGAAACCAGCGCCTTGAATCAAGTGGTTGCAGGTTGCTTTCCCGGTTGCTGCCCACCTCCCTTGGAACACTGCGCGGTCCACCTGTCGGCGCTGGCGGTCTCGCCCACCCGCAGTGGCGATGGAGACGTGCGAGACGCCCGTCCACCTGGGCCAGGTCGACCGCCTGCACACGATGCCATCATTCAATAATTCAATCACTTATCGGCCTCTGATCAAGGCCCTGCACACCTGTACCGAGCCCACCACCGGGCACCTGGACAGGTGTCGGGGCTTCTGTGGCAACCATGCTAGGCCGCTCTCGCGCGGATCGCCGTAGTGAAAGAGACGCCAAATGCGCGTCTTTCGCCGTGTCGGCAGGCCCAGGGAGGCCGGCATGCTGTGCCTCCGCTCAGCGTCGCTCGCCAGTCGTTCTCGCGGACCATGGGCCGCCCGTCTCAGGGACCACCAACGTCCTAAGCGCGCGTCACAGCGGATATCCCCGGTGCCGGAGGACGGTCAGGCCAGCGTGGTCAGGACGCTCTGTCGTTCGTCAGTCGTTCGGCCCT
>NZ_JAYESN010000118.1:0-11843 GCF_034860625.1 Lamprobacter sp. | reverse complement strand
GCTTGATGATCCTATGGTGCGCGATTGAGCCACCGCAGGGGTGCAAATACATAATAGCGAACACGTTTAAAAAATAGCGAGCCAAGCGATAGCAGAAGCAAGATGCCAATGACGCCCGCAAGCCCCTGCGATTGAAAACCCTGCCAAGTTTTTTTTCCGATGTTGGAAACCGCTTCACCAGAGCCTTCAATGGCGCCCTTGGCCGCGCTGGCCGCGACTTCTCCTGCCAGTTGTTGAATGCGGTTAACGCCTTGCTCAACTAATTGACCAGAAGCGTCTTGGAACCCCTCCGGGTCGATGACCCACCAAGCAAATAGACCACTGCCGAGCCACACTTTCCAATTGGGTTGAATCACGTTGTTGAAGAAATCAATGCCACCTTGACCCATTTTCGAAACTGTTGCAGTGAAGTCAGCCAAGGTAATGGCACGCTTGCCAGCCGGTAAGGCGACGGCACCGGCATCAAGTGCAGTCTGTAGGCGCAAGGCGGAGGTAATCACTTCATCTCCGTATTTTCCGGCACCAGCAACCAGGTCAGCGCCACCAGCGCGAATTAATTTCCCACGAAGTGCTACATCGGGGACTGTGTTCGCAAGCCTTTCACCTCCTTTGATTAACAGCAGCGCGGCCTCGCGCCCAGCGTCGTCGAGCTGGTCAACTTGACGCAATAGGGCAGGGTTCGACGCAAGCCCCTTGTTCAGTTGTTTCAGAACATCCGCCCGCCGTGCTGCTGCACGAGTGGCGTCGAGTACATCATCTCCTTTTTTGCCAATTGCTGTTATTCCATCGGCCTGTCGGGCGCTGGGTGCTTTCCCCATGCGTTTTAACAGATCATCGGTATTCTTCACTGGAATATCGTCTGGCACCTTGGAGAATACGCGGGTGATGGTTTTGAGGATATCGTCGGCTGAACGCGCGTAGATTGCGGGGCTGTTCAATAGGATGCTGCAGGTCACTATCAGGCAGATAAAAGCCAATAACCGGAATCTGTTTCTAGGGCTTATCATTAGAGTCATGAGGGTATTCCATTGGAAATTAAGTTGAAATGGTTTTTTATCTATTTAATGTGTGGTTGAATTCTCAAACCACCAAATTGATGCATGTTTTTGCCAAGCATTTATGGTGATTTCTCCAATTTCCTCTGCCTGCTCCAATGCGGCATTGATTGCAAACTCTTCTGTTAAATAATTCGTGTAACGATTGCGGTAGTTTACGATGACCCGCGCGTCTCGGCGCATAAAAACCCGCGCTTCCAGTCCAGTTATTTTTTTCATCGAAGAACGGCCAATGCTGGTTTTTTCAAATACCCATTGGACAGGTTTTGTGATCTCAAGACCACGAGACATATTCATAGATTGATCGGATAATTTTGCCAAGTTAATAGATTTAACTAAGTAGCTTTTTGATGCTGCTGTCATGAGCCGCCCCGACTCCGCAGCCTTTTTAAAGAAATCTGGCGAGCTCGATTTAAGAATCTTTTTTGCAGATTTCTTTGTTATAGACTCAGCGGTCTCCATTGCGATGGTTTTGCCGCCTTTTTTTAAGGCTTGAGTCATTAATTTGCCTTTCCCTAGTGTAAAAATATCAATGACATCCAATCCAACAAATGCGATATCGAGTGCACTGACATCTCGGCCCTGGGACAGTTTTCTTGCCGTGTAATAGGTATCATACAATGGAATCCAAGTCGTTAATCCGGTTGGTTCAGGAGCCAGATCTTCCCGCAGCGTCGCAAGCGTGAAACCGCCTAGCGCGCGCAGTCGCCGCTCTAGATCAGGGCATTGAGGCGTCCCTTCGGGGCAGACGCTGCTCAGATCGCCAAGAATTCTCTGACGCAGACTCGGGTCAAGGTCATCGCGAAGCATGAGGCGGTGAAACAAGGGTTCGTTCTGGAAGCGGATTAGAGCGCTAAGCGTTTCGTTGTTGCCCTGCAACAAGGATTCGCGTACCAGTGGATGAAGATCCTTGGGGAAAGGCACCCCAGAGGGCGGTTCGGTGAGGAGTTCGACGGCCAGCAAGCCGCCTTGTGCGAGCAATTCCTCGCCACGATCCTGCATGAGCAGATCCCAGACGCGGGGTTCCTCAGCAAGGAGTTCAAGCGGCGTATCGCATTCCCCGCCCGGTTTGTTCGAGCAATCCGTGACACGCGCAAAGGCGGGCCACAATCGTGTGCGGAAATGGCGACGAAAGTCGGAATCCTGATTCAGTCGATTACGCAGATACTCACCTTGGTTTAAGGCCAACGCCATGATTTCTGCGACGGCGTCATCCGGTTGCGAGGCGCGCAACGCCCGTGCTACGGTTTCGTTCAGCCAGCGTGCGTACTCGCGTGCACCGGGTCGCTCATGATCGAACATGAATACAGCCGCAGGTGCTGTGATCCCCATGGCACCTAGCACACAGATGTTGCGGCCATAGCGTTGAAAAGCGTCCACCAGGACATCCTGCTCGTGGGGGTCGATGATGAGCTGAAACATTCCTGCGTAAACGCCAGCGCAGTCGTCATTCACAAAAGCACGATCAAGCTCAATCGGAATCGGTGCACCGGCATAGAGCGCGGCGAATTCGGGGTGGCGTTCAATCCGTGGCATGAGGGCAAGATTCTCGAACTGTCCTAAGCGGTCAAGTTGCTGCAGGAGAATCTCGAGTTGCTCGGGATACTCGGCTTTAATGCTGAAGTAAACGGCATTTAGCTCGACCACGGCAGTTGCCGCTTGTCGCGACCAACCGGCCTTGATCAGCCGAGCAATAAGCTGGGCTGACAGATCAACGTGTTCCGTTAGCAAGTTACCAGCGTGATCGGCTTTTGGAGTGGCATGCGATGGAAAGGAAGTGCCACCAATGGCGATGGTCAGAGTGATTGCAAGCACTAATGGAGCCGACACCGTTAGCAGACGCGGGAGCGAAGCAGGTGATGGCATGGCTGTAACCCTGGTTGGCACTGACTTCTCAATCCAGTATTGGGATGTTGCGTCCAAATGTTTTCGGGTGCGCCGGATCGCGCTCGCTCGAAAATCGGGTGTAAGTTATCCCAATAGAGATCAGAAATGCAATCGCATCAGTGCCTATTTTGTCGCATAGCTGTCGCATGTTAGAGTGTTTGGTAGTGCCCCAATCCACAGGACGCCGAGCAGATGGAAGCCTGAAATATCAGCGAGTTACAAACTCATCCTGCTGACTGGGGCACTACCGAGTGTTTTTTGTTGAGACACCTATGCGCAGAATTCGCCCCAAGCGCTCAAGCGAAAGCAGAAACATCGGGAGAAGCCTCATGTCCGCCGTTGTCCTGCACGAATATTACACCTTGGAAGATTATCGCCACTGGAAAGGCGATTGGGAATTGATTCATGGCGTCCCTCTGGCGATGGCGCCATCGCCAGGGGTGACTCATCAGCGTGTCGCTCGACGTTTTCAGCGCCAATTTGATGAAGCCTTTGACCAATGCCCCCAGTGCGAAGTGTTGTATGAAATCGATGTCGAATTCTCCGCCGACACCGTCACCCGACCGGATGTTTTGGTCGTCTGTGAGCCGCTCGATGGTGAGCGGATCACCCGCGCGCCGGTGCTGATTGCCGAAGTCATCTCGCCCAAAACCGCCCGGCGCGATGAGCAGACCAAGTTTCAGCTCTACCGCGACGAGGGCGTCGGGTACTACATTCTGCTGTATCCCCAGGCCGCCAAAGCCAAGGTCTATCGGCTGATCGATGGCGAGTATCGCAAAGTCGGCGACTTTCAGCGCGCAACCTGCCCGATCGAGCTGCCTGGCTGTGTGGTGGAGGTGGATTTCTCCCGCTTGTGGTCGCCGTAGATGTTCAAGCAGGTGGTTGCCGACCTGGTTGCCGACCTGGTTGCGGGCAAAGGCGACGCCACCGCCGCAGCGCCTTGGTGCTTGGACGGTGTTTCCTGCGCTTCGTCGTTGTCATTGTCGGGGCCTGCCACGACACTAGCGCCTCTGTGCCGTTGTCTTTGTCGTCTGCGGCAAGCATCTAAGTCTGGCGCAAGGAACCCTGTGCATTGAGGGCTGAGCGCGCGTCATCCAGATTGACGGCCCCTTGTCGAAGGATCGATGCGCCGAAAAGGGACTCCGGGCGACAAGCGGCCGCCCGGAGCGACAAGCGCCGCCTGCCGACCTGCACAAGCATCCCGCCGCCCCCCCGTCTGTGTCGAGTATCCCGTGTGAGACGCCTGTTGAAATTCATCCTGCCGGTGTTGATCCTGGCCGTTGGCTTCGGCCTCTTCCGCCTGTTGTTGGCGAGCAAACCCGAGAAGGCGACGCCCAGCGTGCAAGAGCGGGTGTGGCGGGTCGAGGTCGAGCCAGTGGAGCTGATCAGGGCGGCTCCGCAGCTCGAACTCTATGGCCGCGTCGAGACGCCCGACCTGCTGCGCGCGACCGCATCGGCGAGCGCCTGGGTGACCGAGGTGTTGGTGCGCGATGGCGATCGGGTGGCCGAGGGCGAGGTGTTGCTGCGACTCGATGAGCGCGATTTCAGGCCACGCATCGCTCAGGTCGAGGCCGAGATCGCGGATCTGCAGGCGCAGATCGCCAGCGAGAAGAACCGCGTCGAGACCGACCGTTTGGGGCTTGAGCAGGAGCAACGGCTGCTGCAATTGGCGCAAGATGCGGTGCAGCGCCAGCAGCGCCTGAAGACCCAGCAGGTCGGTGCCGAGCAGGCGCTGGACGATGCCAAGCGCATCGAGGCGCAGCAGCAACTCACTGTCAGCAGCCGGCAGATGAGCATCGCCGATCATCCAAGCCGCTTGCGTGGACTGGAGGCGCGCCTGGCGAGCGCCAAGGCGCGCCTGGCCGAGCTTCGGCTCGAGTTCGAGCGCGCCACGCTGCGTGCCCCCTACGCCGGGATCATCACCGAGGTTGCGGTCACTGAAGGTGATCAAGTCACCCGGGGTGAGGTGCTGGTGCGTCTTTACGCGCTGGATAGCCTTGAGGTCCGCGCGCGCGTTCCAGCGCCTTATCAGGATGAGCTAATCGCGATGGCTGCCCAGGACTTGCCGCTCTCGGCCAGCGCCATCGTCGGTGGCGAGTCCTTGACGCTGCATTTCGACCGCTTGGCTGGAGAGGCTGATCCAAGCGGTGTGGATGCCCTGTTTAAGCTTGACGGTGATCCAAGCCGGGTGCGTCTTGGACAGTTGCTCACGGTGTCTCTGGAGCGTCCGACACGCAACGCCGTAGTCGAGGTGCCGTTCCGTGCCGTCTATGGCGGCGGCCGCCTTTATGTAGTGAAGGAAGGCCGCATGCAGGGCCTGGATGTCGAAAGTCTGGGTACCCGTATGGGCGACGATGGTGAGGAACGGCTACTGGTGCGTTCCGATCAGCTCGAAGCCGGTGATGCGCTGGTGACGACCCACATGCCGAATGCGATCGAAGGGCTGCGGGTCGAGATCGTCGACGCTGAGGCAGCGGATGACAGGATGCTGGCGAAGCCCGATGTTGCCGGCACCGGCACCGGCACTAATACTGGCGCTGGCGCTGGCGCTGGCACTGGCACTAGCGCAGGCACTACCGAGCGCCGCCCATAATGGGGACCGCCAAGCTGGATACCGCAAGCCGACATCGCACCGACATCATCGGCATCTTCGCCCACCATAAGGTCGCGGCCAACCTGCTGATGGTGATCATGCTGCTGGCCGGCGCCTTCGCGCTGGATCGGCTCAACGTGCAGTTCTTCCCGACCTTCGAGCTTGACATCGTCTCGGTGCGGGTGATCTGGACCGGGGCCAGCGCCGAGGATATCGAGGACGGCATCACCAATCCGCTCGAGCAGCGGCTGCGCAGGGTTGACAATCTGGACAAGATGACCTCGACCTCGAGCCAAGGTATCTCATCGATCACGCTTGAGTTCAAGGAGGGCGTTGATCCCCTGCTAGCGTTGGATGAGGTGCGGCGGGCGGTCGATGAGTTCCGCAACTTTCCGCAGGACGCCGAGAAGCCCGAGGTCTCACTGATTAGCCGCTACGAGCAAGTGGCCCGGCTGGTGATCACCGGTCTCGACGACCGCGCTGAGATGCGCCGCTTGGTGCGCCGATTCGAGACCGAGCTGCTCGAGCGCGGCCTGGATCAGGTGCAGATCAATGGCCTGCCGAGCGAGGAGATTCGTATCCAGGTCGATCACGGTGAGCTCGAGCAGCTTGGCGTTGGCTTGCAGGAGATTGGTCGTCGGGTCAGCGATTTTAGCCTGGACCTGCCAGCGGGCTCGGTTGGCCGCGACGAGGGCTCGCGTGAGCTGCGCAGCCTGGACAAGCGTCGCGAGCCGCTTGGCTTCGAGCAGATCCCGATCCGCGCCGATCAACAGTTGCGGGTCGAGCTTGGCGATGTCGCTGAGATCGAGCGCGTGCCGCGCGATAGCTCGGTGCTGGTCTCGGTGAATGGAGAGCCCGCCGTCGAGATGGTGCTGCAGCGCAGCGAGCGCGGCGATACCCTCGAGGCCGCGCGCGCCTTCCAACAATGGCTGGACGATACCCGTCCAACCCTTCCCCCGGGTGTTGAGATCACTGTCTACGACGCCTCCTGGGAACTGGTGCGCGATCGCATCATGCTGCTGGTGACCAATGGCCTCGGCGGGCTGGTGCTGGTGGTCGCGATCCTCTACCTGTTCCTGACCGGCCGCGTGGCCTTCTGGGTCGCTTGGGGGATTCCGGTCTCCTTCGCTGCGACCCTGTTCATCCTCTATCTGGTCGGCGGTAGCATCAACATGATTAGCCTGTTCGCGCTGATCATGGCGCTCGGCATCATCGTCGACGATGCCATCGTCGTCGGCGAGGACGCGATGGCGCACTACCAGATGGGCGAAGACCCCTTGCTGGCGGCCGAGGGCGGCGCACGGCGCATGCTGGCCCCGGTCATCGCCTCCTCGCTCACCACCATCGCGGCCTTTCTGCCGCTGATCCTGGTCGGTGGACGCATCGGCAACATCCTCGGTGCCATCCCGATCGTGATCATCTGCGTGATCCTAGCCTCATTGGTCGAGAGCTTCTTGGTGCTGCCGGGCCATCTGCGCAACGCCTTCGTGCATACGCACAAGATCAAGCCGAATTCGCTCCGCGCTCGGCTCGACCGAGGTTTCGAGTGGGTCCGCGATCGCGGTTTCCGACCACTGGTGATCGTCGCGGTGCGCCAGCGTTTTGCGACTGTCGCCGCTGCCATTGCGCTGTTGACCGTCGCTATCGGGCTGCTCGCGGGTGGGCGGCTCGGCTTCGTCTTCTTTCCGACGCCCGAATCGCAGATCCTGAATGCCAATGTCACCTTCGCCGCTGGCACCCCGCGCGCCCGGGTCGATGCTTTCCTGGACCATCTTGAAGAGACGCTGCAGCAGACCGAGCGGGAGCTGGATCAGGGGCCACTGATCAACCTGGCGCTGGCGTTTCATGGCTCCAAGAGCGGTGGCGGGGGTGGCGGGACGGCCGATCAGCTGGGCTCGCTGCAGATCGAGCTGGTTGAACCGGATCTGCGCGAGGTCCGCAACAATGAGCTGATTCGCGCCTGGCGCGAGCGCATTCGGATGCCGGCTGGGCTCGAGTCGCTGAACATCACGGCGCGTCGGGTCGGGCCGCCGGGGCGTGATCTCACCATCCGGCTCACCAGCGGCTCGGCCGATGAGCTGAAGGCCGCGGCGCTGGCGCTGTCCGAGACCATCGCTGGCATCGACGGGGTGCTCGAGGTCGAGGACGACATGGCCTATGGACGCGAGCAGTTGATCTATCGGCTGACACCGGTCGGCGAGGCCCTGGGTCTGAGCGTTGCCGATCTCGGGCGCCAACTGCGCACCGCCTTCGATGGCCAGTTGGTGCAGATCTTCCAGGATGGCGCCGACGAGGTCGAGGTCCGGGTCAAGCTGCCGACTGCCGAGCGCGGCACCCTGGCGAGTCTCTACCGGCTCAATGTCCGCACCCCGGCGGGCGATTCGGTGCCGCTGACTGCGGTGGCCGCGTGGGAGTCGCGGCGTGGGTTTGAGGTCTTACGCCACGCCGAGGGCAAGCTGGCGGTCGAGGTCACCGCCGACATCGATAGCAACGTGACCACCGCTGGCGAGGTGACCGCAGGGCTCGAGGAGGGGACGCTAGAACAGTTGCAGCGCGACTTCGGCATCGACTACTCGTTTGAGGGTCGCTCGGCCGACCAGCGCGATACCCTGTCGGATATGCGTAAGGGCCTGGTGCTGGGGCTGATCCTGATCTATCTGATCCTGGCCTGGGTGTTTTCGTCCTATGGTTGGCCGCTGGTGGTGATGGCGGTGATCCCGTTCGGGTTGACTGGCGCCCTGTTTGGCCACTGGGTTATGGGCATCGATCTGACCATCTTGTCGCTGTTCGGGATGTTCGGTCTCTCCGGCATTGTCGTCAACGACTCGATCATCCTGGTCAGCTTCTACAAGCAGTTGCGCGGCGAGGGGCTGTCGATTCAGCAGGCGCTGATCGAAGCCGCTAGCCAACGCCTGCGCGCGGTGCTGCTGACCTCGTTGACCACTATCGCCGGACTGATGCCGCTGTTGTTCGAGACTTCGTATCAGGCGCAGTTCCTGATCCCGATGGCGACGTCCATCGCCTTCGGACTCGGCTTCGCGACCCTGCTGATCCTACTGGTGATCCCGGCGCTACTGTCGATGCATGAGAGTGCGCATGGGCGGCTGCAGCGGTGGTTTGGCCGCGCCAGTACCTAAGGAACGGTGCAAGAATAACCAGAGTATCTACTGGCCAGCTAAGCCGTTCTTGAACGGTCCTCTTTGGTGGAGTTGTGCCGCTTGTTTCTGAACCGTAACTAAGCGCCGTGACCATCAAATCGACAGATCAAGAACAGCATCGCTGTGCCATCGAGAGCGATGCGGCGGCGCACCTTCCACTGCTGCCCGCTGCCCGTTGCCCGTTGCTCAGCCTAGCGTCACGCGGTTGCGTCCTTGCTCCTTGCTCTGGTAGAGCGCGCGATCAGCGGTGCGGATCAGCTCGGCTTTGGTCGGCGGATCTCCATGTCCGTCCCAATGTGCTAGGCCGATGCTGACGGTGATCCGCAGGCGGTTTTCAGCATTGGTGAAGACCGCTTGGGCGATCTCATGACGCAAGCGCTCTGCGAACTGTTGGCCCTGCTCGCGCTCGGACTCTGGCAGGATGATGAGAAATTCCTCACCGCCATAACGAGCCAGCTGGTCCGAGTCTCGGGTGAAGCATTGGCACAGGTTTGCCAACTGCATCAACACCTGATCGCCGGCCTGATGCCCGTACTGGTCGTTCAATGTCTTGAAATGGTCGATGTCGAAGAGTGCCAGCATCAGCGGGCGCTGATAGCGAGTACTGCGCTCGAGCTCGGCATCGATCAGTTCTTGCATGTGGCCGTGGTTGTAGAGTCCAGTCAGCCGGTCACTGCGCGAGAGAACCAGCAGATGCTCCTCGCGCGCGAGGGTCGAGATGATCGGGCGCAACGCCAGTACCGTGAGCAGGTAGATCACCAAGGTTGCGGCCAGTGTCGCGGCTAGCAGCACCAGCGCCTGCTTGTCGATGGGCGCGAAGAACGCTTCAGCATCGACGATCGACACCAGGCTCCAAGCCTCGATCCCCAAGGGTTGTTGGCGGATCACGAAGCGCGGATCGGAGGATTCCGATGCCAGAAATTCCAGCAGCGCCGCATGTGCATGGTCATCGGCGGACTGGTCTGGCCAATACTTGATCTCGCGCTCGCCAAAGACCAGCGCCAAGGTGTTTGCGGGGTGGCTTTGTTCATCGATGAATTGCTGCACAGCCCGGTCGCTGATGATCAGGATGTCGAAGCCGATGCGGCCATGGGCGTTGTCGACGATTGGCGAGCAGTAGACCCGCTCGCCGGTGCGCTCGGCCTGTTCGGCTGGGATCATCTGGACGCGATCGAGTGAATGAGCGCGGCAGTACGCCGTGAGCGTGATAGGCACCGGGATGCCGACGCTGAACAGGAGATTGCCATCAGGGTCATGACGGGCGATCGCGCGTAGGGCATCGTTGGCACGCAAGGCATCAGCGAGCTTGGGCTGGCTGAAGTCGACCAGTGCCCTGCGCCTGATCTCGCCGCGCAGGTAGGCGGCCTGTTTTTGGCGGATCGCGGTGCGACTGGCGGCTTGCCGGGCCAGATCCTCGTGGTTTTGCAGGAGCGCCTGCAGCCGGCCAACACTGTTCTGTAGGGCAAGATCAATGCTCTGCGTATGTGTTTCGCGCAGGTAGCCGATCAGCGGATGCATGCCGAAGAGGTAGAAGCTACTGATCAGCAACAGGCTACTGAGGCCAACGACCACATAGATGTTATAGATCTGAGCGCGGTGCTTGATATTCATGGATGTGCATTCTGGGCAGGCCTGTCAGCTGCGGTCATTGAGGTTTTGCGCCGGCGCGAAACAGGCTCCCGTCACAGTCTCCGGTCAAACCTGGAGAGACTTCAGTCCCTTCCATTGTCCGGGCGATGCGCATCCATTAGACCTCGGAAGCATTCCAATTGTGGAACGCCAGCAGCCAGGAATCGATGCCAGGGTTGTGCGCACCCTGCGCCCGCAGCGCCTCGCCGATCTCGATCATCAATGCCCGAAACTCACGCACCTCCTGTTGCCACCGTTGACCAGGTAACGCCGGGTGATCGGCCATCGTCTCCGCGGCCAGCGAGCCCGCGCCGGCCCACCAGTCGTTGTCATCGAGTCGAGCGAGGGCTTGCTGCGGTGAGTCTCGCAGTTCAGCGCCGAGCGCATGCACCTCTGCCGCGCGCGGATGCTCGATGCGCTCGAGCAACTCGGCGAGCCGCGTTAGCGAGGCTGGCAATGAGGCGTCAAATCTCGTCATGGCCTGTCATCTCATCTTCCCATCCCATCCCATCCCATCCCATCGAGTTCGACTTCACGCGCGTACCCCCAGCAACGGACAGGGATTGCCATCACCCTGACCGAAGACTCATGCGCTGAGTTTGGGGTTTGGGAAGGTGCCTGAACTGCAAGCGACCCGCAGTTTAGCACTGACGGCCGACAGCCATGGTTGCCCTCATGGTGCGTGCGGTATTGGGTGGAGACTACTGGCCGATGATCTGCGGGACGCTGGCTTTGCCTAACGGAACACTGGGACGTCTTTGCGCGGGCCTTGCCCAAGGCTTGCAGTGGGTAGCGGCATGTCGATTTAGCGGACTCAACCGCTGCTCAGTGAAGGATAGCCATTGCGCACCTGCGTCAGCGAGCCTCAGGCAGCTGCGGATTCCGAGCCTAGCTTGGCGCCTATGAGCACTCTAGACTCTAGTCCAAGCCTCTATCCATGAAGGGTCGACATGATCTTGCTGTTCCGCTCGCTTTTGCTTGCCCTTATGCTCATGGCTGCCATGAGTGGCTGTGCCTACGATGGTCGATCTCAAGACAGGGGAGACAGGGGAATATCGGTGGCCGTCATGGCGCCGATTCGTATTCCGCCTGGACGTGCGCATACAATCCTTCAACAGGGCCGACTCGCAAGTGCAAGTAACAAGCTGAATCCGTATTGCGAACTCGAGGTCCGCACCGTTGCACCCAAAGACGGGGCCTGGGTATCCTCCGGAGAGTTTCGGGTCGCCTATGTCCGCCACCGCCTGTTATTGGACCCCACGACGCGCATACCTGCGCTCACCCTTGTCTCTAGCTGCTCAGACCCAGTGTTCCAGGAATCGATATGGCAGCTGACTCCTGCCTTGCCGAGCGACGTGATGTACCTCCGCTGCATTGCTCCTTACTACAACTGTGCTTTTGGCCCGCCGCTTTCACTCGGGCAGGTGCAACAGCAGGTCGGACGCTATATGGCCATTGAAGTCAGGACAGTCATCCACACAGGCACACCTGAACAGAGACATCGCATATCGGTCCAGAAGC
>NZ_JAYESN010000117.1:0-11846 GCF_034860625.1 Lamprobacter sp. | reverse complement strand
GGCGGTCGAGACGCCTTTGGTGCCGGAAAACACCTGTAGCGAGACCAGCTCGCGATCGATCTTGATCACCCGCGCCAGCGAGCGGAAGCCATCGACGCCTTCGACCAGCGCCAGATCGCCATAGGCGATGGTCGGCGCCTCGGTGCTGGCGCGTGCGACGCGCACCTTGAGCAGATCGCCGACAATCTCAACGATGTCGGTGTAGCGGGTCAGTGTGTGGGCCATGCGGTTTCCTCGTCGCTAGCTTGCGGCTTCGCCAGCGTTTAGAACGTCGGTTGGTACTCGCCGTGCGTCGTCGCTCGGGCGCAACATTAGCCCTCAATGAGCTTCGCTGCAATCTTGGTTTGGTATTTGGGTTGGCCAGCCGAGCCGTAACGACCACAATAGTCTTGTTCATCTCTAGGGGTTGAGGTTCCCATGGCCACCAGTGTCAAGCTATCCGAAGCCTTGGTCGAGAGCGCAAGGTGCTATGGCACGATCGAGTATCGGTCCGTGCCCAAGCAGATTGAATATTGGTGGCAGATCGGCAAGATCGCCGCTGAAAATCCTGCCCTCCCCTTCAGTGTCATCCGCGAGATTCTGATTGCAGAGTGGCGCAGTTCGATCTATTAAGAGACATTCGTGGTGGGACGAGGCTGCCTTTCTTGAGCGAAGCACACAGCAGTTCTGGCGGGCCGTGGAAAACTGGCTATATCCGGGAACCATTGGCGCTTGATGACCATGGGCCGGAGCTGCATCAACCTGGGAATTGGAAAACGTGGCAGGGTTCATCCAGGATCCGATTCAGTTCGTCAACCTGATCGCGGACAACCTGCGCGATCGCTATCCATTGGTTCCGGAAGAGCCGGGAGGGCCTCCTTCAGGTTTCTCGGTGTTCAAGGAGTTGATTCAAAACACCGACGACTCGAAGGCCCCTAATCTGCTCTTCGGTCGCTCACCGGGGCTTGTGGGCGCTGCTCACCCGTTGCTGCGGGCGCCGGCCTTGTTCTTCGTGAACAATGGTCAGTTCAGCGATTCTGATGCCCGGGGCATCCGGTCGTTCGGCCAGAACAGTAAAGCAGCGGACCAGGCCAGCATCGGGAAGTTCGGGCTCGGGATGAAGAGCGTCTTCCATTTCTGCGAGGCCTTCTTCTTCCTCGCCCATGACGGTGAGCAATCTTACGCTGAGGTCCTGAACCCATGGAGCGGAGCGGCTTCCAACCAATCGCTCCACCAGGACTGGGATGTCTTCTCGGGCGAAGATGCCCGCTTGATCCGCGACCACCTTTCGCCGGTGGTCAAGGGACTCGAAGATGCAGAGCGGCTGTTTGTCCTCTGGATTCCGCTGCGCCGGCAGGCGGATCTGGGCGGGGCCGGGGCCATCATCGGTCAGTATCCAGGGGACGACGAGAGCCTGCTGGCCTTTCTTTCGAGGCCGACCTTCCCGCCCCGCGTAGCGGCTCTGCTGCCGATGCTGCGGCATCTGCTGCGTGTGGCGTATTGGAACCTGCGGGGCGACGAGGACGCCGACGGACCCGTGTTCGAGGTCAGGCTCAACGAAGACGCGGCGCGGCCCGCGCTGTTGGATGCCCCGTCGACGCCGGACGCAATGACTGCCATAAGCGCCCAGCCGCGGTCGCTCTCGGGGCGCATCGAGACGCATGTCGGCGAGACTCGGGCGGAGACGGGATTCTCGGGCCGGGAGGCGCATGTCTGGAATCCCGCGCTTCATGCATTGCATGCCCATGAACGCTGGCCGAGCAGCTATGTCCGGGGCCGGGATGGACACGCCCGAGAGGCCAAGGACAAGGCCCAGCCGCATGGTGCGGTCATCTTCTCCCGAGCGCCCGGAGGCGGGCGTCTGATCACCCACTGGACGGTGTTTCTGCCCTTGGACGAGATCACCGCCGTCCAGCGCGTGTCCTGCGGGGGCGATGAGGATTTCCGACTCACCTTGCATGGCTACTTCTTCGTCGACGCGGGACGCCAGGGCGTCGATGGCCTCGACGATTGCGTGGAAAGGACGCTGGACCCGGACGAAAGCGAGGCAGCCTTGCGCCGGGCCTGGAACTGCGCGCTGCTGCGGGCCAACGTGTTGCCGCTGCTGATTCCGGCGCTGGATGCCTTCTGCACGGATCAGAGGCTCTCGGACGATGCCAAGACCAGGCTTGCCAAGGCCCTCCTCGACACATCCCTGGTTAAGCGCTTCCGCGCGCCCATCACCGAGCAGAGCATCTGGCTGCACGAGCTCACCCCCGGCGGTGTTCATTGGGTACGCCGGACAACGGAACGCAAGGTGCTCACCCTCCCGACGCCCGTGGGCGACGAACCGGGACGCGCCTGGCGGCTGTTTCCAGCGTTGGCGACCCTGTGCGAGGACCATTGGGTCGGGGTTGCGGACGCGCCGAGCCTGCTTCATCCCTCCGTCGACGTCCAATGGAGCGAAGACCAGCTTCTGGCGCTGATCGGCTCGGTGAAGCCGCGCGAATTGTTCCAGGACGCCAAGTTGTTAGACTATCTGAACGCCTTCCTGGAAGGCCCGGCGGGGCCGTATCTCGGCACACTGGCTGTGAGATCGGCGCTTGCGGATCTAGTGCGCCAGGGCCTCGCGCAGCTGGGCGAAGGGGGAATGGGCCAGCAAAGGGCACGCATTGCGAGGATCGTCGGGCGGCTGGATGCCTCTCGTTGCTTCAGGATCGACAACGATCTCCCGGCTTCGCTGTTGCAGGGGCTGTTGTCCGCCGGTACCGAGGTTCTGCCCCTGCCGGTCCGGTTCTTCCCGGACGCGACCTCCGAGACTCCGAGGCCTCCGCGTGGCGACGCGGAGCTGTCCGTTGTGGATGCGGCGCGCCTGCTGAGCAAGGTCGAGAAGGCGCTGGAAGCGGCGTTCGAGTCGAACGCCGCAGTGCGGGAAGCGGCGTTGAAGCTCTCGCCGGCGCTAATCAAAGGGGTTAGGCACGAGCGTAGAAAGGAACTCCTGCAGCGCTGCGAGGATCTTCGGATCCTGGGGGCATACGATTGCAAAAAGGCTCGCCGGGTGCCGGTCTCCGTGCAGGAGATTCGCGCAGCGGCGGAGGTCGGAACGCTGTTTGGCAGCGGTGAGGCAAGATCGCCCCAAAGACTGGCCCCGATTCTGCAGCAGGTGCTGCCCAACGACCGGGTGTTGGTGATCAACAAGGAAACCGCGTCGCTTGCGCTCGATATCGACGGCGCCATCGCCTCATGTGACGGATCGACGGCGCTGCGGTGTCTGGGCAAGCAAGCGCGCGTTCTCGGTGGGGCAGAGGAGCGGGCGGATCTGATCAAGCAGTGCGGCACGCCGAGCGGGGAGATCGAGATCCGCGGGCTGAGATTCCTGCTGCACACGGACTCCGAGCACTTCGAGGATAGTAACCGTCTCTGGGTGTTGGGCCGGAGCCAGGCGCCCGTCTGGCAGAAGCTTTGGATGCAGCTTGTCGGCGGCGAGGACAGGCCCTGGAACCTGGTGGACGGAGGCTTGACCAAGCACCTATCGGTCAGCGCCTTGGAGGCGGCTGGAATACATGACATCAGCCCCGAAACGGTCATCAACGAGATCGAGAAGCAAGGCAGCGCCATGCTGGAGCCAGGGGATTTCGATCACGACGAGTGTGAACAGATCCTGATGGCGGTGAAGAACGATGACCTGTGGGTCTCTCTACCGTTTCACTGGACACGGCAAGACAAGGCGGTCTGCGGTAACGCGCCCAATGCCTATCTCGACCGCGAACAGGTCGCGCTGGATTCAGGGCTCCTGGACGGGGTCCACCTGCTGGTCGTCAGTGCCGACGAGGCCCTCGCGCGTCGGCAACAGCATCTGCTGAAGCCCCTCGACCAGGAGGCGGCGATTGATCTCGCGCTGACGCACTTGCAGGTGCCCAACGTGTGGCTGGTGATCTTGGATGCGCTCGCGGCACTGGCGGCGCGCGGCGAAGCGCCCTCGGAGGGCACCGTTCAGCAACTCCGCTCCGTGAAATGGTTGCCAGACACGACGGGCAACTTGCTCAAGCCAGAGGACGTGATCGATCTGGATGCGGCGGCGGAGGAGCTCGATCGCATCCTCGCCCAGAACCCAGGGCTGTTCGCAACACCTAGGGACTTAGCGGAGCACGTCGTTGGCCATGCCTGCTATCCGCGGTTGCGGCAGGATCTGTTCGCGCGGGGTAAAGAGGGGCTCGAGCAGTTAGGGCTCGCCCTTGGGGACCTGCCAGCCTATCAGGTCGGTCCCGTGGAGTTCCGGGATGCCGAAGAGTTGGAGCAAGCCGCGGGCGTGCTCGGCGGCTATTCCTACCCGGGCTGGCAACTGCTCGCGGCCCTGATTCGCCGCGTGGGGGCCGAGGACTGTCATGCGGCGCTTCTCCCGTCCCTAAGGGAATCGCTGGGAACAGAGAAGTTGATCGCGCTGCTCAACTGGCTGGCGGGTCAAGGTGGGGACCAGGGTGCCATCGGCCGGGTCTTCGACCGCTACCTGAAGGTTTTCGCGGGGCAACCGGATGCGCGGGAAGGGTTGCGCGGGCTCATGCTACGCAATCAGGAGGGACGCTGGAGGCACAGCCGGGAGCTTGTCAGCGGCGTGACCGGGATTGCCGCGGCACACGTGCTCGACGCCGAGCAGGCTCGAATCCTGGCCCAATGGATCGTGAGCGAGGAACCGGGCACGGAGGCACCTGCGGCCGCCATTGCCGTCGATCATGCAACCGACACCGCCTCCGCGGCTCAGATTCTGCGTGACTATTTCGAGCCCTGGACGGTGCGGGTCGCACCGCCCCTGGTGGGTCTGCTGGTCCTGTTGTTCGGCGAGGACGCATCCGTTAAGGCGCTCTGCGGGGATCTGCTGGGCGCGGCGCGCTCGCGGGAGGGACTGATCGGCGACCTGCCCTGGGAGGTGCCAAAGACCGATCCCCGCGAGCTCAGACACACCTGGCTGGAGGGGTACTCCCTGCCGCAGGCGCTGGATCACTTCCGGTTTGGCGTGCGCATCCACGTTGGTGAGGAGCTCCTTGTGCGCTCGGTCCTCGGCGAACCGGTCTCCGTCGGTCTCGAACTACAGGTCAAGACTGTGTTCCTCGACCGCCCCAGCTATTTCCAGTTTGAGGACCGTGACGGGTACCGGGTCATGCTCGTACTGCGGCGGTTTCCGATCGAGGACTACTCCGATGCGCAGCTGTCGGAGATCCTCCGCGCATCGGCCATTTTTCTCTTGCGCTCGGTCTACAACCAAAGTGGAGTGAATCTCGATGCCTTGTGGAACGAGCTAAACAAGTCGGATCAGGTCGATATCGAATTGGCCAAGGCGCTGATCCTGGATCATGTTCCGGTGCACCTCAAATACCTGGGTGCCCACAAGCATCCGGCCTTGCGGGATGTCACCGAGCATTATCGCGACGCGGAGATGCGCGAGAAGGAGTTTGCCGGTAAGCCGCAGGAGCGCCGTTACCGGCAGGAGAAGGCGGAGGCCCTTGAGCGGCTCCAGGAACGGATCGAGACAGGCGATGAGGCCCGGCGCGCGATCCTAGATGCCGTCAAGCGCAAGGTGGCGGATTTTCAGTACCAGCCAGACAGCGTGCCGTTTGAGCTGTTTCAGAACGCAGATGATGCTCTGAGGGATCTCGAGCATATCGACGCCTTTCCCGCCAAGCCTGGGGGCCTCGGGGTCGATCCGCTTCCGGACGGGATTCGGCGGTTCATTGTGGAGTCCGACGGTGACGCCCTGCTGTGCATGCATTGGGGGCGCGCGATTAACCAGTTCGGGAGCAAAGGCTATCGAGGCCGGGAGCGCGGCTTCGACCGGGACCTGGAGAATATGCTCATCCTCTCCGCTTCGGATAAGGACGAGGACGCAACTGGCAAGTTCGGACTGGGCTTCAAGAGCGTCTGGTTGGTCACGGACCAGCCCACCATCGTCAGTGGGCGGCTCCAGGCCTCCATCGTCGGCGGCATCCTGCCCGTGCCGAACCGTGGGGAGCTGAGTCAGGGGTTAGCGGCCCGGCTGTCTGTGCACCAACCGGACCGGCGCTGGCTTGGTACGGCGATGCACCTGCCGCTCCGTGACATCTCGGGAACAGATGTGCTGGCACGGTTCACCGAGGTTGCCGGCACCATGGTTGCCTTCGCACGCAGCCTTCGCACGATCGTCGTGAAAGAACCGAGCGGCGCCGGGATTTCGGCGACCTGGACACCCGAACCCCTGGAAGGCTGCAAAGGTATCGAATTGGGCCGGATTCTCCAGGGGAACGGCGATCCTCTGCTGGTCATGAAGATCACGCTTGGGGAGGGGGCTTTGTTGCTGCCAGTGGGCGGGGACGGATTCGTGGAACTCCCTAAGTCCATCCCACACGTCTGGGTGACGGCACCGCTGACCCAGGACGAGCGACTCGGATTCGCCATCAACGCCATGTTCGAGGTGGATGCCGGCCGGTCTCAGCTCTCCAAGAGCGGTGGGAAGAACCGGGAGATCTCGGTCCGCCTCGGCGCACAATTCGCGGATCGGCTGGATGCGATTCGCCAGGCGGTCGATTGCGGATGGGATGGCGTTCGGGCGGCCATGCATCTACCCCCTGGGCTTACCGAGTATGACTTCTGGAACAGTCTGTGGAGGGTTCTGCTGGCGCGCGTTCCCCAACTGGAGCGGGAAAGCGGGTCACGCATCGTTGCGGAGGGATTCCTGTCGCGGGCGCTCGGTGATTTCTCGCGGCAACATGCGATAGTCCCCAACGGGCTCCCGGAAGGACTGCGGCAGCTGATCCGCTGGACAGAGGCGACGACGGTGCTCAAGGGGGCACTGGCCGAGGCAGAGGTGCTACGGGCGGTCGCATCGGCGCCCTGTTTCCATGGCCAATTGGACCCCCGGCACACCGTGTCGGCGGATCTGGCCACTTGGTTGCGGCTGCTCGTTCCAGATGCGCTTTCCAAGCGCAAGGAGCTGTTGATCTCGGTGACCCTCTCGGACCTGTTCGGTCGCCTCGACGCCACCAAGCCCATCTCGCCCGAGGATGCCGGCGCCCTCGGTGCCGCGCTTCATCCGGAGACGTCGGAGCAATGGCGTAAGAGCGATAAGGACGTGCCAAAAGAGACGTTCAGGGATCTGGAGCGGACCTTCGAGAAGGCGGGGGAGCGATGCTTCCTCTCTGCGGTGGGCAACGCGGTTCGCGCCAAGCGTCTGCTGAGCGAGGGCGGCAGTGACGAGGAAACACGTCGCTGGGGCTTCGCGCCGGATGATCATCGCCTGGCAGAGGGGTACGACGAGCACGGCATTGCATTCTTCCGACTCTGCCGCGGCAAACTGGACGCTCCCGCAGACACGTTGAAGGGCTGGCTGGTCAAGGCCAGCGATATGGCGCCCAGGCAGGCCGGTCTGCGCTATCTCCTGGAAGGAGAACTCTCCCAACAGATGATCGAGAGGCTTCATGCGGACGGGTTGGGGGGAACCTGGCTGGCGGAAATCGACGAGGAACATCCTCTCATCGCCGATTGGGACACAAATGATCGGTCTCGTCTGGTGTACCAGATACTGCCGACCCCCGAGGAGAGTCGGCAGGTCCACTTGAGCTATACGCTCGTCGAACAGAAGCCGCCCCCCAAGCCAATCAATCCAGCGCACGCGCTCGCCGACATCTACGACTGGTGGGTGGAGAAGCGCGACGAGCACCTTCCCGAATACCGCAAGAGGGTCTATCCCGAGGGCATCCTTCCAAATCTGAAGGAGAACGAATCAGGCGCCATTGATCGCTCGTCCTGGCTACTGCTGTTGCTCCTGGGTGGCTTCCATACCATGGGGTTCAAGGCGGAGCAGCATCGAGGCTTCATCGAGCTCTGCCAGAGTCGCCGCTGGTGGGACGTATTCATCGATTCTCGGCCCACGGAGCGTTTCGAGGACTGGATGCGCGTGCTTGATCAATACCTTGATGCCCAGGTTGACGAGCAGATGTATGAGCAATGGATGCTGCGATTCCCCATCATCTACAAGCTGTCGAGACAGTTGGGCGACTACGCGGAGTTATTTCTGAGTCTTAACCGAATCACCGTTCCTTTTGATCTCGAGCGCGCCCTGATGCCTGCTGCCGATCCAGATCAACAAGGTGGCGGCATCAACGCGGCGGCGCTGCCCAAGACGCTTGGAAAGGGGGCCAACTTCGTTGTGCGGGAGCTGATCCGTCTTGGCATCATCGACGGAGCGAAGGTGCGCCAGCATGCGTTTGTTCCGTATCAGGGCGTCCAGAGGGTCTTGTCGGCAATGGGCTGCGGTCAGTTGCAGGACGTGAATCGCACGCTCCAAAAGTCCCCTGTAATCTCGGATTTCGTGCAAAAGCATCTAAAAGATTCGGAGAAGGCCACGTTCTGCAGGGATTTCGATATCCCGTTACGGATCGTGTCGGAGAGCTGGCAGCTGCAAGACGATCTGCTCGGACGACAGCTCGGCCAGGAGGATGCTCCATGGCTCCAATGGTGACTGCTTCATGGCCCGGCCATAGTCGTTCTTGAGATAGGAGAACCAGAACTTTGGATCTTCAGCCCGGCGATGAGATCGTCCACGGCCGCTATGGCCCCGGCACTGTCGAATTCCCCAAGGGGAACACGGCCATCGTGCGCTTTTCGCACGGCCTTGAGGAATGCGAGGTCTCCACGCTACGGAAGCAGACCAGCGTTCAGAGGGCTGTGGATGCGCAGCTTTGGCATTCGTTGCCCGAGGTGGTGGCCAAGTGTCAGGCTGCGGCCATCCGGTCGGTTAATGATTCCTGGGGCGTTTTCTCGCGCTCTCGCATTGCGCTGCTGCCTCACCAGCTCTGGGTTTGCCATCAGGTATCGCGCAAGTGGCCGATCCGCTATCTGGTTGCCGATGACGTGGGTCTGGGCAAGACCATCGAGGCGGGCCTGATCCTCTGGCCGCTACTCTCTAGCGGAATGGTGCGCAGGCTTCTGGTGCTTTGTCCGGCCTCTCTGGTAGAGCAGTGGCAGTTCCGCCTGCGGGAGATGTTCGATATCCGCCTGTCGCGCTATACGCCCGAGGTAGACACCAAGCGCGGCGATTTCTGGAACACCCACAGACAGGTCGTGGCGTCACTGCCAACTCTGCGCTCCGATCGGGGCGGGCGCCACGAAAGGATCCTGGAGGCCGATCCATGGGATCTGTTGATCGTCGACGAAGCGCACCACCTCAACGCCGATCAGGGGAAGGGTTCAACGCTGGGCTATCGATTCGTCGAGCAGCTCTTTGAGCACGGCAAGGTGGACTCCTGCGTGTTCTTCTCGGGGACCCCGCACCGGGGTAAATCCTTCGGTTTTTGGTCGCTCATGCGGCTGCTGCGTCCCGACTTGTTTGACCCCGTCAGGGGGGACGAGGAGCAAGTCGGGTTCCTGGGCGAGGCAGTGATCCGCAACAACAAGAGCCTGGTCACCGATATGGAGGGTAAGAAGCTCTTCCAACCGGTCACGGTAACACCCGAGACCTACGACTACGGCCCCGAGGAAGAGGCCTTCTACGACTTGCTCACAGACTTCATCGCGACCGGAAAGGCTTACGCAACGTCGCTGTCAGCCTCGAAGGGAAATCAGGTCATCCTGGTGCTGATCGCGATGCAGAAGCTTGCCTCGAGTTCAGTGGCCGCGATCCGCAAGGCCCTGAAGCGGCGCTTGCAGAAGCTACGAGACCAACGCGACAAGCTCCGGGAGCGGATCGGGCTCTCTGCAAAGGAACAGGCGGTGGTCTCATCCGCCCCCGACGACTTCGGCCTCCTCTCGGACGAGTCGGATTTTCTTGACTCCCTCCTTGCCGAGGCGACCCTGACCCTGATGGAGGCAGAAATCCCGCACCTAGAGTCCCTGGTCGAGGCAGCGGAATCTGTCACCACGGAAACGAAGATCGAGAAAATTCTCGACGTGCTAGAGAACCGGTTCCGTGACCGCACCGTTTTGTTCTTCACCGAGTACAAGGCCACGCAAAGCCTGCTGATGACCGCCCTGATGCGTAAGTATGGCGAGGATTGCGTCACCTTCATCAACGGCGACGAGAGAATCGATGACCTCATATTGCCGGATGGCTCGGTGGTATCGCGCCGGACCGACCGGACCGAGGCCGCGGAGCGCTTCAACGCAGGAAGGGTGCGTTTCCTGATCTCGACCGAGGCGGGGGGGGAGGGCATCGACCTCCAGGATCGTTGCCACTCGCTCATTCACGTGGATCTGCCTTGGAACCCGATGCGGCTCCACCAACGGGTCGGTCGGCTGAACCGCTACGGCCAGAAGGAGCCGGTTGATGTGATCACCTTGCGCAATCCGGCAACGGTGGAGGCGCGCATCTGGGACCTGCTCAACGCCAAGCTCGAACGGATCATGGGTGCCCTGGGCGGGGCGATGGACGAGCCGGAGGATTTGCTGCAGTTGGTGCTGGGGATGTCCTCCCCAGGAGTCTTCTCCCAGCTGTTCTCCGAGGGGCAAGCGGTGAAGAAAGAGAAGCTTGCCGAATGGTTCGACCGCAAGGCGGCGACCTTCGGGGGGAAATCCGCGATCGAAACGGTCAAAAACCTGGTGGGGCATGCCAACAGGTTCGATCTGAGCAGCTTGAAGGAGGTGCCCAACGTGGACCTTCCCCATCTCGAGCAATTCTTCGAAAGCATGCTGGTCCTTAACCGACGCCGGCCTGTCAGGAGCCCGGATGGCCTCAGCTTCAAGACGCCAGACGACTGGCTCGACGAGCCAGGCATCCGAAGGAAGTACGAAGACGTTGTGTTCGACCGCACGGCGCGGGGAAGGGATGCCGCGGAGCGGGTGATCGGCGTTGGGCACAAACTGTTCGACAAGGCGTTGCGCATCGCGGCCGAGCTGCCCGTCTCCAAAGCGTGGAGTCGAGACCTTCAACAGCCCCTGGTGGTTTTCCAGGTCTACGACCAGGTGACCGATCAGTCCGGACGCATGCGCCAGGCCGTCATCGCCGTCGAGCGCACAGACGGCTCTGGAAAGGATGTATGGATGGTCCTGCGCGACTGGGAGCTTCTGAACCGGCTTAACGGACTCAGGTTGCGTGACAAGCAGCAGAATGAGCCTGTTTCGGAGGCCGACGCGTTGCGGGATCTTCTAGACGCGGCGCACGATTGGATCACCGCCCGGCTCGACTCCTATGGATTCCCCTTCAGAATTCCGGCGTGCAAGGCGATTGCTCTGATTTGGGCGCACGATGGACGTGCTGCATGACCTCTGCCGCAGTGTGACGGGATACGGTGTTGATCTGCCGCTCAAGACACGGAGGTGAGCGTCCGAAATTGGTCGTTCGACCACATCAGGATATCGCGGCCAACTTACGTATTATTGGCCGGCGATCCGTATCCAGCCCCAGAATGCGAGTGTGGTCGTCACGATTGCACGCATTCCAAGTAGTGCCGAGACGGCGAGCCAGCGCCAGGAGCGGAAACCGGAAATCGCGCCGCGCTGGGTTCCAGGTGGCGTACAGCGAGATCGGTGTTGCCTTCTTTGTCGTCGCCTACTCAGCAGCCCTGCGCAAGGCGCCGCCGCAACCGCCCCTGCTCGTCCTCGGGGACATGAGCATCCAGGGCAACATCAAGCCGGTACGTTCCCTGACCGAGACCCTCCAGGTCGCGAGGGACAACGCCCCTGATCAGGATAAACGCCCATGATCAGGATACGTGTAAAAAATTGCATGGCGGTCAGAGGAAGGTGTTTGGGTCTCGACTTTGGCCATTTTGCCGAACGGTCTCGTGGTCGGTGACCGGCCAGCATCGGCAGGACAGCGAGCCGCGGCACGGTTGGCGGCAGGGCGGAGCGGGCGGTATCGTCTGATGTCGACCAAAACGCCAAACCGAACCGCCCATGCTCGCCCTGCCGTTGACGATTGTAGC